>NZ_FOZD01000002.1:900000-1154064 GCF_900113185.1 Agromyces sp. CF514
CTGCGCACCGCGCTCACCGACACCGAAGCCGATGACGCGCAGAAGAGCGCGCTGGTCGCCGGGGTGTTCGGCGGTCGCATCGTGCCCGGTGCGGTGTCGCTGCTCACCGCCGCGGCATCGCAGCGGTGGTCGAGCCAGGCCGACTTCCTCGACGGCGTCGAGGAACTGGGCCTCCGGGTCGCAGCCGATGCCGCGGGCGAAGGCGTCGATCTCGACGACGAGCTGTTCACGTTCGAACGCGCCGTCGCCTCCGACGCGGAACTCGAGCTCTCGCTCGGTTCCAAGCTCGGAGCGAACGACGCCAAGGCGCGTCTCGTCGAGCGGCTGCTCGGCTCGGGCAAGGCCGACCCGGCCACGCTCGTCGTGGTTCGCCACCTGGTGCTCTCGCCTCGCGGTCGCCGCATCGGTGCGATGCTTCGCGCCGCTGCCGGCGTGATCGCCGACCAGCGCGGATTCGAGGTCGCGACGGTCACGACCGCCGTGTCGCTGAGCGCCGCTCAGCTGGCGCGACTCGAGCAGGGACTCGCCGTCAAGGCGGGTCGCCGCATCCGATTCGACACCATCGTCGATCCCGCCGTGCTCGGTGGGGTCCGCGTGCAGATCGGCGACGACGTCATCGACGGCAGCGTCGCCTCTCGCCTCAGCTCGCTGAGGCAGAAGCTTGCCGGCTGACGCCGGACGACAACGACCGGCGTCCCGCGCCGCGACACACCAGTAGCTGTACAACCGGTACAGAAAAGGAAAAGACAATGGCAGAACTCTCCATCAGCCCCGATGAGATCCGCACGGCTCTCACGGAGTTCGCCGCGGCCTACGAGCCGGGCACGGCGCAGAAGACCGAGGTCGGATACGTCACCGATGCCGCCGACGGCATCGCGCACGTCGAGGGACTGCCCTCGGTCATGGCCAACGAGCTCATCCGCTTCGCGGACGGCACGCTGGGTCTCGCGCTGAACCTCGAGGAAGACGTGATCGGCGTCGTCGTCCTCGGCGAGTTCACCGGCATCGAAGCGGGCATGGAGGTGACCCGCACGGGCGAGGTCCTCTCGGTTCCCGTCGGCGAGGGCTACCTCGGCCGTGTCGTCGACCCCCTCGGCAACCCGATCGACGGTCTCGGCGAGATCACGGGCATCGAGGGCCGCCGCGCCCTCGAGCTCCAGGCTCCCGGTGTCATGCAGCGCAAGTCGGTCCACGAGCCGCTCCAGACCGGTATCAAGGCGATCGACGCCATGATCCCCGTCGGCCGCGGCCAGCGTCAGCTGATCATCGGCGACCGCCAGACCGGCAAGACGGCGATCGCGATCGACACGATCATCAACCAGAAGGCCAACTGGGAGTCCGGCGACGTCAACAAGCAGGTTCGCTGCATCTACGTCGCGATCGGCCAGAAGGGCTCGACCATCGCTTCGGTGAAGGGCGCGCTCGAAGACGCCGGTGCCATGGAGTACACCACGATCGTCGCGGCTCCGGCCTCCGACCCCGCAGGCTTCAAGTACCTCGCGCCGTACACCGGTTCGGCCATCGGCCAGCACTGGATGTACGACTCCAAGCACGTCCTCATCATCTTCGACGACCTGTCGAAGCAGGCCGAGGCCTACCGTGCCGTGTCGCTCCTCCTCCGTCGTCCGCCGGGACGCGAGGCGTACCCCGGTGACGTCTTCTACCTGCACTCCCGTCTGCTCGAGCGTTGCGCGAAGCTGTCCGACGAGCTCGGCGCCGGCTCGATGACCGGCCTGCCGATCATCGAGACCAAGGCGAACGACGTCTCGGCGTACATCCCGACCAACGTGATCTCGATCACCGACGGCCAGATCTTCCTCCAGTCCGACCTGTTCAACGCCAACCAGCGTCCCGCGGTCGACGTCGGCATCTCGGTCTCGCGAGTCGGTGGCGACGCGCAGGTCAAGTCGATCAAGAAGGTCTCCGGCACGCTGAAGCTCGAGCTCGCCCAGTACCGCTCGCTCGAGGCGTTCGCGATGTTCGCATCCGACCTCGACGCGGCGAGCCGTCGTCAGCTCGCCCGTGGTGCTCGTCTGACCGAGCTGCTCAAGCAGCCGCAGTACTCGCCGTACCCCGTCGAAGAGCAGGTCGTCTCGATCTGGGCCGGTACGAACGGCAAGCTCGACGAGGTGCCCGTCGAGGACATCCTGCGCTTCGAGCGCGAGCTGCTCGACTACCTCGGCCGCAACACCTCGGTGCTGACCGACCTGCGTGAGACGAACGTGCTCTCCGACGAGACCGTGTCGACCCTCGAGTCGTCGGTCGACAAGTTCAAGCTCGAGTTCCAGACGGGCGAGGGCAAGCCGCTCGCATCCGTCGGCTCCGAGCAGTTCGAGCCGATCGACGCTGAATCCGTCAACCAGGAGCAGGTCGTCAAGTCGAAGCGCTGAGCGCCTCGACACGACTGATCGATCGACTCTAGGACTACAGGAGAGACATGGGAGCGCAACTTCGGGTCTACCGGCAGAAGATCAAGTCTGCCCAGACGACGAAGAAGATCACGAAGGCGATGGAGCTCATCGCCGCCTCGCGCATCCAGAAGGCGCAGGCTCGTGTGGCCGCGTCGTCGCCGTATTCGCGAGCCATCACGCGTGCCGTCTCGGCGGTCGCGACGCACTCGAACGTCGACCACGTGCTGACCACCGAGCCCGAGCGCATCGAACGCGCCGCCGTCGTGATCCTCACGTCCGACCGCGGCCTCGCCGGCGCGTTCAACTCGCAGGTGCTCCGCGAAGCGGAGCAGCTCAGCGAGCTGCTCCGCTCGGAGGGCAAGGAAGTCAGCTACTTCCTCGTCGGGCGCAAGGCGGTCGGGTACTTCGCCTTCCGTCGTCGCGAATTCGAGCAGCAGTGGGTGGGCAGTTCGGAGAACCCCGACTTCGAGCTCGCGAAGGAGATCTCCGACGCAGTGCTCGAGGCGTTCCTCCGTGAAGCCTCCGACGGCGGCGTCGACGAGATCTTCGTGGTGTACAACCGGTTCGTCAGCATGATGACCCAGACGCCCTCGGTCGTGCGGCTCCTGCCGCTCGAGGTCGTCGAGGGCGTCGCCGAGGCGAACGCGCAGATCGAGCCGCTGTACGAGTTCGAGCCCGATGCCGAGACGGTGCTCGACGCGCTGCTTCCGGTCTACATCGAGAGCCGCATCTTCAACGCGCTGCTGCAGTCGTCCGCTGCCAAGCACGCGGCGACCCAGAAGGCGATGAAGTCGGCGAGCGACAATGCCGACAAGCTCATCACCGACTACACCCGCCTTGCGAACAACGCACGCCAGGCCGAGATCACGCAGCAGATCTCCGAGATCGTGGGCGGCGCCGACGCGCTCGTCGCCGCCAAGTAGCAACTCAGAAAAGAGAGAGCAGAATGACTGACACCGCAACCGCGCCGGTCGCCGAGCGTGCCGCCGGCGCCGTCGGGCGCATCGCACGCGTCACCGGCCCCGTCGTCGACATCGAGTTCCCGCACGACTCGATCCCCGAGATCTACAACGCGCTGAAGACCACCGTCACGATCGGTGACCAGAGCACGGTCCTGACGCTCGAGGTCGCACAGCACCTCGGCGACGATCTCGTCCGTGCCATCGCACTGAAGCCCACCGACGGCCTCGTCCGCGGCCAGGAGGTCACCGACACCGGCGAGGCCATCTCGGTTCCCGTCGGCGACGTCACCAAGGGCAAGGTCTTCAACGTCATCGGCGAGGTGCTGAACGGCGAGCCCGGCGAGGAGCTCGAGATCACCGAGCGCTGGCCGATCCACCGCAAGCCCCCGGCATTCGACCAGCTCGAGTCGAAGACGCAGCTCTTCGAGACCGGCATCAAGTCGATCGACCTCCTCACCCCCTACGTGCAGGGTGGAAAGATCGGCCTGTTCGGTGGTGCCGGTGTCGGCAAGACCGTTCTCATCCAGGAGATGATCCAGCGCGTCGCGCAGGACCACGGTGGTGTGTCGGTGTTCGCCGGTGTCGGCGAGCGCACCCGTGAGGGCAACGACCTCATCCACGAGATGGAGGAGGCGGGCGTCTTCGACAAGACCGCCCTCGTCTTCGGCCAGATGGACGAGCCGCCGGGAACGCGTCTGCGCGTCGCCCTCTCCGCGCTCACGATGGCGGAGTACTTCCGCGACGTGCAGAAGCAGGACGTGCTGCTCTTCATCGACAACATCTTCCGCTTCACGCAGGCCGGTTCCGAGGTCTCCACGCTGCTCGGCCGCATGCCGTCCGCGGTGGGCTACCAGCCGAACCTCGCCGACGAGATGGGCATCCTCCAGGAGCGCATCACCTCGACGCGCGGCCACTCGATCACCTCGCTGCAGGCGATCTACGTGCCGGCCGACGACTACACCGACCCGGCTCCGGCGACCACGTTCGCCCACCTCGATGCGACCACCGAGCTCTCGCGTGAGATCGCATCCAAGGGTCTGTACCCGGCCATCGACCCGCTGACCTCGACGTCGCGGATCATGGACCCCCGTTACCTGGGCGCCGACCACTACCGCGTCGCGACCACGGTCAAGCAGATCCTGCAGAAGAACAAGGAACTCCAGGAGATCATCGCCATCCTCGGTGTCGACGAGCTCTCCGAGGAAGACAAGATCACGGTGGCCCGCGCGCGCCGGATCCAGCAGTTCCTCTCGCAGAACACCTACATGGCCAAGAAGTTCACGGGTGTCGAGGGCTCGACGGTTCCGCTCAAGGAGACGATCGAGTCGTTCGACGCGATCGCCCGCGGTGACTTCGACCACGTCGCCGAGCAGGCCTTCTTCAACGTCGGCGGTATCTCCGACGTCGAAGAGCAGTGGGCTCGCATCCAGAAGGAGAACGGCTGAACATGGCCGCACTCAACGTGAGCGTCGTCTCGGCCGACCGGGAGATCTGGTCGGGCGAGGCGTCCATGGTCGTCGCTCGCACCGTCGAGGGCCAGATCGGCATCCTGCCGGGCCACGAGCCGATGCTCGCGGTCCTGGCGGCCGGCGAGGTTCGGGTCTCCCTGCCCGACGGTGAGAAGATCACCGCGAATGCTGAAGACGGCTTCCTCTCGGTGCAGTCGAACACCGTCCAGATCGTCGCCTCGCGCGCCGAACTGGCCTGAGGGTTCAGCGGATGCAGGGGGAGCAGCCGCTGGATCGACAGTTCGGAGAACTGTCGATCACCCAACTCGTCGTCATGGCGGGTCTGCCCGGAGCCGGGAAGTCGACGATCGCTGAGATCGTCGGCGCCCGGCTCGGGGCGACCGTCGTGTCGGTCGACCCGATCGAGTCCGCGATCCTGAGGGCCGGCATCGACGCCGACGAGCCCACGGGGCTCGCGGCATATCTCGTGGCCGAGGAGATCGCCGAGAAGGAACTCCTCTCCGGTCGTACGGTCATCGTCGACGCGGTGAACGCGGGAGAGGCGGCGCGCCTGCAGTGGCGCGACCTCGCGGTCCGCGCCGAGGTTCGCCTGCGCGTCGTCGAGGTCGTCTGCTCCGACGAGGAGCTCCACCGCTCACGGCTGGCCAAGCGGGAACGCAACCTGCCGCATCTCGAGGAGACGACCTGGCGCGCGGTCGAGCAGAGCCTCGAGGGCTACGCCGCGTGGACGGGACCGTCGTCGGCTCTGCCGCGTGTGACGATCGACAGCATCGAATCGCTCGGCTCCAACGTCGACGCGACGCTCGCGTTCCTCGCTTCGTAGATGTTGATCCTCCTGCCGCCTTCCGAGACGAAGCGCGCGGGCGGCGACGGAACGCCTCTCGACCTGTCGTCGCTCGCGTTCGCGGACCTCGAGCCTCTGCGTGCCCGGCTCGCTCATGGGCTCGTGGAGCTGAGCAGCGACGAGGCGGAGGCGATGCGGGCCCTCAAGCTCGGCCCGCGCCTGGCCTCCGAGGTCGAGCACAACCGCATGCTCTGGTCGTCGGCCACGATGCCGGCGCTCGATCGATTCACCGGGGTGCTCTTCGACGCGCTCGACGCGCCAACCCTCGACCCCGAAGCCCGCGCGTTCGCAGCCGACACGGTGTTCGTGCATTCGGCGCTCTTCGGCCTGGTCGGTGGCATGGACCCGATTCCCGCGTACCGGCTCTCCCACGATTCGCGGGTGCCGGGCTTCGCGTTGAAGCGCTTCTGGCGTGACGCCATCTCCGAGCGCATCGCCGCGCACGACGGGCTGATCATCGACCTGCGATCTGAGGCGTACGCCGAACTCGGACCCGCTCCGGTGCATGAGGCGAGCGTGTTCGTGCGCGTCGTGGCAGTCGGCGAAGGTGGGCGTCGGCGGGCGCTCAACCATTTCAACAAGCATGCCAAGGGGCACTTCACCCGGCGAGTGCTCGAGACCCGCCCGGTGCTCGGCTCGGTCGAAGATCTGCTGTCTTGGGCTGCCGCAGAGGGCTTCGAACTCTCGGTCGGCGCGGCCGGCGGGCGCGGCCCTGCCGAACTCGACCTCGTCGCCTGACGCTGGCCGTGGCCCTGGCCCTGACGCTGGTCTTGGTCTTGGTCTTGGTCTTGGTCTTGGTCTTCGGCCCGATGGCGCTATGCGCCTCGGCTCGCGAACGCCGGCGGTCAGCTCGCCTGCGCGGTCGCGGTCGGCACGCTCGCCGGAGCGCGGAAGCATCCGGCCAGGTGATCGTCGACGAGTCCGGCAGCCTGCATGAGCGCGTACATCGTGGTCGGGCCCACGAATCGGAAACCGCGCCTGCGGAGCTCTGTGCTGAGCGCCGTCGATTCGGCAGTGACTGCCGGCACCTCGGCGAACGAGGTCGGCTGAGCGTCGCGCTCGGTCGGGGCGAATGACCAGATCAGCTGCTCGATCGGTTCGTCGAGTTCGAGGGTCGCGCGTGCGTTCTGGATCGTCGCCTCGATCTTGCCGCGGTGCCTGATGATGCGCTCGTCGCCGAGCAGTCGCACGACGTCGGGCTCGCCCATCGCTGCGACGCGTTCGACGTCGAAACCGTGGAAGACCTCTCGGAACGCGGGCCGGCGCCTGAGGATCGTGATCCAGGAGAGCCCGGCCTGGAACCCCTCGAGACAGACCTTCTCGAAGAGGCGGACGGGATCGTGTTGGGGCGAACCCCATTCCTCGTCGTGATAGCGGCGGTACTCGGCGTCGTTGCCGCTCCAGCCGCAGCGCACGAGGTCGTCGACGCCGCGGATCAGCTCCGGACGCGGAATCACGCTCACGCGGCGAAGCCGATGTGCTCGTGTCCGAGGAGCCAGAGCTTGGTGGGCACGCCTTCGCCGCCGGAGTAACCCGTGATGCGCCCGTCTGAGGCGAGCACCCGATGGCACCCGACGATGATCGGCACGGGATTCGCGCCGACCGCTCCACCGATCGCACGCGCCGAGCCCGGCTTGCCGACGGCTTCGGCGAGGGCGCCGTACGAGGTGGCGTCGCCCCACTGCAACTGCTGCAGGCGTGCCCAGACTGCCTGCTGGAACGCGGTGCCGTGGAGGCGAACGGGCACGTCGAAGTCGGTGCGTGCGCCGGCGAAGTACTCGACGAGCTGCGCCACGGCCGTCTCGAGCACGGCGTTGCGCTGCTCGGGGTCTCCGTCGTGGGGGAGCGCGGCGTCGCGCTCGATGGTGAGCGAGGTGACGGCGTCGTCGTCTGCGAGGAGCTCGATGCGGCCGATGGGGCTGTCGAGTCGTGCCAGGAATCGTTCGGTCATGGTTCGAGCGTAGCCGCGGCATCCGACATCGACTCGCGGGAATCGGACATGGGGAGAGATCCGTGTGCGCGCCTCCCGTCGAGGAGCACCGGCCGACTGCTCCTCGACACCTTCGACCCCGGTGCCGACCGTCGGGCCGGTCGAATGCGGGCACCGCCGACGAGTGGATCGTGCTCGAGGCTCAGCGCATGACCGCCATCATCCGCGCGACCGCAGCGCACGACTTCCTCGCCCTCGTCCCCGTGCTCGCGGGTTTCGTGCCGGAGCACTCGCTCGTCTGCGTCGCCTTCGCGGGCAACCGCAGCGTCGGCGTGCTCCGCCACGACCTCCCTGATGCCCGGGCCGACCATGAGCGGCTCGTCTCCACCGTGATCGGCACCATCTGCCGGATCCCCGACGTCGATGCCGTCGTGCCGGTGGTCTACACCGCCGAGCGGTTCGACGAGCGCGGGCGGATGCCGCGGCGAGACCTGCTCGAACTCGTCGTCGCGCGTGCCGGGCGGGCCGGCTTCCTCGTGCGAGATGCGCTGTGCCAGGCCGCCGATGCCTGGAGCTCGCTGTTCGACGAGGAAGCGCCGGCCGCGGGACATCCGCTCGCACTCGTGGAATCGAGTGGTGCGTTGCGCGGAGTCCCGGAGGGCGACCGACCCGCGGCCGGGACGGGCTGGGCCGACCTCCCGCCGGCGGATGCGGCACGCGCGAGGCGCGTCGCCGAGATCCTCGAGGAGTTCGGGGACCTGCACCGGGTGGAGGGCGCGATCTCCGGACTCGCACGCGACGGGGATCCGGTCGCGTTCGTCGAGACACTGGTCGGACGGCCGAGGCGACGCGCGCTCGACCCCCGTCGACTCGCGTGGTTGCTGCACCTCGCCGGGCGGGCGCCGTTCCGCGACGCGATGATGCTGCAGATCGCGTTCGGCCGCATGCTGGGCGAGCTCGCACTCGACGTGCCGGATGCCGCGTCGGAATCTGCGGACCGCCGCGATCTCGACGTCGACGTTGACGTCGAGCATCCCGGCATCGACGTGCTCGCGAGGCTGATCATGGGGCATTCGATGCTGCGGCCCGAAACGGCACGGGTCGAGCGCGGCATCGACGAGTTGCGCGCGGCCGTCGCCCACGCGCCGGAGGAGGCGCGACCGGGGCCGCTCTGCATGGCGGCCTGGCTCGCCTGGTCGCTCGGTCGGGGCTCGGTCGCCGGCGCCCTGCTCGACGCGGCGCTCGCGATCGACCCGGCTCACTCGATGGCGAACCTGCTGAACGGGTACATCGGAACGGGCGCACTGCCCGAGTGGGCGTTCGCCCGCGCCACCGCGCGCGATGAGCACCACGGCTCGCACGGCGGGTCGTGAGCCCGGCCGACGGGGTCCTGCCGCCGCGACGGTCGTCGCAGCGGCAGGACGGAGCGACGTCAGATCTTCGTCGACGCCTCGGTGAGCACGCCGCGCAGGATCTGCTCGATCTCCTGGAACTCGGCGGGGCCGATGGTCAGCGGCGGTGCGAGCTGGATCACGGGGTCGCCGCGATCGTCGGCGCGGCAGTACAGGCCGGCATCGAAGAGCGCCTTCGAGAGGAACCCGCGGAGCAGCCGCTCGGCCTCGTCGTCGTTGAACGTCTCCTTGGTCGACTTGTCCTTCACGAGCTCGATGCCGAAGAAGTATCCGTCGCCGCGCACGTCGCCGACGATCGGCAGGTCGAGCAGCTTCTCGAGCTCTGCGCGGAAGAGGGGCGAGTTCTCGCGGACGCGCTCGTTCAGTCCCTCCTCCTCGAAGATGTCGAGGTTCTCGAGCGCCACGGCCGCGGACACCGGGTGCCCGCCGAAGGTGTAGCCGTGGTAGAACGAGGTCTCGCCCTTCGAGAACGGCTCGTAGAGCTTCTCGGAGATGATCGTCGCACCGATCGGCGCGTATCCCGAGGTCATGGCCTTGGCGCACGTGATCATGTCGGGCACGTATCCGTAGGCGTCGCACGCGAAGGTGTGGCCGATGCGACCGAAGGCGCAGATGACCTCGTCGGAGACCAGCAGCACGTCGTACTGGTCGCAGATCTCGCGAACGCGCGTGAAGTATCCGGGAGGGGGCGGGAAGCAGCCGCCCGAGTTCTGGACCGGCTCGAGGAAGACGGCCGCCACGGTCTCGGGACCCTCGAAGAGGATCTGCTCCTCGATGCGGTTCGCGGCCCAGATGCCGAAGGCCTCGATGTCGTCGGCCGGAGCGCCCATCTCCGCCGCGCGGTAGAAGTTCGTGTTCGGCACGCGGAAGCCGCCGGGGGTGACCGGCTCGAACATCTCCTTGATCGCCGGGATGCCCGTGATGGCCAGGGCGCCCTGCGGAGTGCCGTGGTACGCGACGGAGCGCGAGATCACCTTGTGCTTGGTGGGGCGACCCTGCAGCTTCCAGTAGTACTTGGCCAGCTTGAAGGCGGTCTCGACCGCCTCGCCGCCGCCGGTCGAGAAGAACACGCGGTTCAGGTCGCCGGGTGCCTCGCCGGCGAGGCGGTCGGCGAGCTCGATGGCGGCCGGGTGCGCGTACGACCAGATCGGGAAGAACGCGAGTTCCTCGGCCTGGCGGGCGGCCACCTCGGCGAGGCGCTTGCGGCCGTGGCCCGCGTTGACCGTGAAGAGGCCGGCGAGCCCGTCGAAGTACTTGCGCCCCTCGATGTCGAACACGTGGTGGCCCTCGCCCCTCGTGATGATCGGCACCCCGGAGGAGTGCAGCGTCGACTGCCTGGCGAAGTGCATCCACAGGTGGTCGTTCGCCATCTGCTGCAGCGTGGCGTTGTCCCGTACACGATCGGTCATGATCGATCCCTTCTAGCGAGTGCCCCAGTTGTAGAACTGCTTCTGGAGTTTGAGGTAGACGAACGTCTCGGTCGAGCGCACCCCCGGCAGGTTGCGGATGCGCGAGTTCAGCAGCGTGATGAGTTCGTCGTCGTTCTCGCACACCACCTCCGCGAGCACGTCGAAACTGCCGGCCGTGAGCACGACGTAGTCGATCTCGGCCAGTTCGGCGAGGCTCGCCGCGAGCTCGCGCGTGTCGCCGGAGGCCCGGATGCCGATCATCGCCTGTCGTGTGAACCCGAGTTGCATCGGGTCGGTCACCGCCACGATCTGCATCACGCCGGATTCCGTCAGGCGCTGGACGCGCTGGCGCACGGCCGCCTCAGAGAGGCCGACGGCCTTGCCGATGTCGGCGTACGACCGCCGACCGTCGGCCTGCAGCTGCTCGATGATGGCCTTCGAGACCTCATCGAGGTGCACCGGCCGCGCCGAAGCCGTTCGTGCCGTGTTCGTCATGCGACCGATTGTGTCAGTGTGAGTCCCCTTGAGCAAGGGATTCCGTTGAAAATCGTCCGGTTTGCAACGGATTCCCATCAAAACGCGCCCGAGGGGGCACTCATCTCGCGGCCGCCGAACGCGATCGATCCACCTGGTCTGGTGCAGACTGATCACATGGTCGCCGGAACCGTGACGAGTGCATCCAGAGTCGGAGCATCCGACTGGGACGTCGTCGTCGGCGACCGGTTCATCGCCGTGCTCGCCGCGCCGGCCGATGGTTCCGCCCTCACCGCACTGACCGCGATCACCGCCGACGCCGACGTCGCCATCGAGCAGCTCGTCCAGGCGATCCCGGGCGTCGCCGCCTCGGCAGACGGCGTCGATCAGGGGTTCGCCGTCGTGTGGTGGCCGCACGTCGCGAACGAGGTCATCGCGGCCGTGGCCGCCGATGGCGGCGCCGCCGCTACGACGTCCGAGGGCGCCACGGTCACGGCCGTCGTGCGTGGCGAGGCCGTCGTCGATCTCGACTCCCCGGGTGGATCCCGTCGGTTCGACGCGCGCGGCATCCGGCCCTGGCATCTCGCAGAGTTCCGCGACGTCACCGGCATCCGGATCACCGCAGCGGATGCCCCGTTGCGTCGCCGCAGCGATGCCGCCGAGCCGACTGCTCCGGCGCGCACCTCCTTCCGGGCGACGGACGTGGTCTGGTCGCCGCACGAGCGCGGACCGCAGACCGGGCGCGCGCCGGAACCCGAGCGCGGCGGGGCGACGACCGAGGACACGCACGGCACCCGCACCGACGAGCGCCGGCTCGACGACACGGTGGCGGACGCCTCAGCCGGACCCGAGGGCGACGCGCTCGCCGCAGACCCGGCACCCTTCGCTCCGGGTGCTGCGCCGCGTGTGCGGATCGGATCGGAGGACGTGCGCACGGTCACGGTGCCCATCCTGATCGGACGGCGACCGCTCGCCCCCAGGGCTCCCTCGTCCGCAGCGAACGCGCCGGAACTCGTGCCCGTGCGTTCGGCGACGGGGGTCGTCTCGGGTACCCATCTCGAGCTCCGCGTCGAAGGTGCCCGCCTCGTCGCGACCGATCTCCGGTCGACCAACGGGACCGTGCTCAGAACCCCGACCGGTGCGCGGCGCATGAGAGCGGGGGAATCCATCGTCGTCGGACCGGGCTGCTTCCTCGACCTCGGAGACGATACGATCATCGAGGTCCTCCCCGCCAGCGACGACACCGTTCGCCCGACCCGAACCGACAGGCCCCACTCGTGACTCAGATCGGAAACGGCAACTCCCGTCATCTGATCGTGCTGCCAGACGGCACGCGGATCACCCTCGCGTGGGCCGCCGTGACCGACACCGGACATCGCAGGCAGGTCAACGAGGACAGCTTCGTCGCACAGGCACCGCTCTTCGCGGTCGCCGACGGCATGGGCGGCCACGCGGCGGGCGATTTCGCGAGTGCGGCCGTCGTGACCAGGCTCGCCGAGCACGGCGGCAAGACGGTCGTCGGCACCGCCGACATCGACCAGTCGCTCCGGCTGGCCGTGCAGGACATGCACCGCGGCACCGGCGTGACCGACGAGGGCAGTGGCACGACCGTGACCGGCGTCGCGCTCGGACTCATCTCCGACGAACCGGCGTGGATCGTCTTCAACATCGGCGACTCCCGGGTGTACCGACTCGTCGGCGGCGTGCTCGAGCAGCTCACCGTCGACCACTCGATCGTGCAGGAACTCGTCGACGCCGGCCAGATCACCCGCGACGAGGCCGACACGCATCCGCATTCGAACGTGATCACGCGGGCCGTCGGCTTCCACGAGTCCCCGATCCCCGACTACCGTGCGATCGCCGTCGAGCCCGGCATGCGACTGCTGGTGTGCTCCGACGGGCTGACGAAGGAGCTCACGTCGTACGGGATCCGCCACTTCCTCGTCGCCGACCGTTCCGTCGAACGCGTCGCGGAGCACCTCCTCGACGCCGCGCTCGGCAACGGCGGCCGTGACAACGTGACGGTGCTCGTCGTCGACGTGCTCGAGGTCGTCCGCCCCGACACCACGGCGGCCGAGGGCGCACTCGACTCGCCCGCGGCATCCTGAGACCCGTCTTCGTCACCGGTCTCCGGCGGCCGCCGGCATCCCCCGGCCTCGGGCGTCGACGCCCCACCCTCGACGGGCGGCTCGCGACCTAGAATGAGCAGACCGGATGCCGCCGGCATCGAGCCGCGACCGCACCCGAACAGGCACCGAGGTCAGGGAGGATCGTGTCGAGACGACTGCCGTCCACTCCGCCCAACCTGCCGGGATTCTCGTTCGTCCGCATGCTCGGTTCGGGCGGGTTCGCCGACGTGTTCCTGTACGAGCAGAACATGCCGAGGCGCCTCGTCGCCGTGAAGGTCCTGCTCGCCGAGGTCGTCGACGACCAGGCGAGGCGCATGTTCCAGGCCGAGGCCGACGCGATGGCGCAGCTCTCGTCGCATCCGTCCATCCTGACGGTGTACCAGGCGAGCGTCGCCGCGGACGGGCGGCCGTACCTCGTGATGGAGTTCTGTCCGGCCACGCTCGGCCAGCGCTACCGCACGACGAGCCTCCCGCTCGCCGAGGTGCTCGCGATCGGCGTCCGCATCGCGAGCGCCGTCGAGACCGCGCACCGCACGGGAGTGCTGCACCGCGACATCAAGCCGTCGAACATCCTCACGACGGCCTACGGGCATCCCGTGCTCTCCGACTTCGGCATCGCGGCGAAGCTCGGTGCCCACACCGCCTCCGACGCCGTCGGCCTCTCGGTGCCGTGGTCGGCTCCCGAGGTGCTCGTCGACGATTCCGGCACGATCGCGAGCGAGGTCTGGTCGCTCGGCGCGACCGTCTACTCGCTGCTCGCCGGGCGCAGCCCCTTCGAGCAGCCGGGCGGCGACAACGCCGTCGCGAAGATCTCGAGCAGGATCCGAACCGCGCGCGTCCCGCGCACGGGGCGCGACGACGTTCCGGAGTCCCTCGAGCTGGTGCTCGCGAGGGCCATGTCCAAACGACCCTCCGACCGTCAGGCGAGCGCACTCGAGTTCGTCCGCGACCTGCAGTCCGTCGAGGAGGAGCTCGCACTGCCGCAGACGCCGCTCGAGGTGGTCACCGAGGACTGGGCGCTGGCCGTCGCGGTCGACTTCGACGAACGCACGCGGATCGTCGCCGCCCAACCCGCCGCTGCGGCGGATCGTCGTGTCCGCCGCACGCGGCGGGGTCCGGATCGACTCGCGGTGACGACGCAACGCGATGAGTCCGTGCCCGGCGCGACCGGCGTGCACCCCGGTCCGACGCGATCGACCCGACGCATGCTGTGGGTGTTCTCCTCCATCGCCGTCCTGCTCGTCGGGGCCGCGCTCGGCGGGGCGTACCTGGTGGCGTCGAGCACCTCGCCCATCCCCGTCGTGACCGACGTGCGGGCCGCCATCGCGGGCACGACGGTGACGTTCTCCTGGGACGACCCGGGCCTGCAGGGCGGCGACGCCTACATCGTGACCGTCGACGGCGGTGCCCGGCCCGTGCAGCGCGAGAGCCGGCTCGACGTCGCGGCGGCCGAAGGCGAGCACCTCTGCGCGAGCGTGGCCGTCACCCGCGACGGCAAGACCGGGCGCTCGAGCGAGGAGCGCTGCGTGGACGTCGATACGGAGGGCTGATGAGGCTGCCCACGATCGTCACCCGGCATCGATCCGCCGTCGCGACCGCGGCGGTCGGTATGGCCGTCGTCGCGACGATCGTGGCGGTCTCCGCGGCATCCGGAGGCTACTCCGCGGAGCGGGTGGATCTCGGCGACGCAGCCGTCTGGGTCGCGAACGACGACCTCGCCTCGGTGGGGCGGGCCAACACGGCGGTGCACGAGCTGAACTCGATCGTCGAGACGGGCGGATCGACGACCCGGATCGCGCAACGAGGCGAGACGGTGCTCGCACTGGACTCCGATCGCGCGACGGTGGCCGTCATCGACCCCACGACGTCGACCGTGGCAGAGACCGTCGCGGTGCCGCCGGCCAGCGACCTCGCGATCACCGGCTCCCGCGTGGTCGTGGTGTCCGACGGCGCGGTGTGGACGATGCCGGCGGATCAGGTCGTGGACCTCCAGGTCGACGCGGACCCGGCGCTGAACTTCGGGGTCGGAGCGGCCGTCTCGGTCGCGCCCGACGGAAGGCTCTTCGCGTTCACGCCGGCGACGGGCATCGTGCAGCGCGTCGACGTCGACGAGTCGGAGTCCGTCGTCGAGCAATGGCAGACGCAGGTTCCGAAGGATGCGACCGAGTACCAGATCACCTCGGTCGGCGGAATCTGGGCGCTGCTCGACGAGCGCGACCTCGTGCTGCACCTGAGCGACCAGACCGTCGATCTCAGCCCGTACCTCGCATCCTCGGATGCGCCGGTGGTGCAGGAGCCGTCGACCGACGGAGCAGTGCTGGCGATCGCATCCCGCGCCGGGCTGCTGACCGTCCGGCTCGATGACGGCACGGTCCGCGAGGAGCCCGTGCCGAGGCAGGCAGGGATCCCCGCGGCGCCCGTGCGCCACGGCGACTGCCTGCACGCGGCCTGGACCACCGGCATCGCGTGGCGCGCGTGCGACGGCACGGAGCCGAGGCCGTTCCGGATCGGCACCGACGCGACGGCCGATCTCGCATTCATGTCGAACGGGCGCTCGCTCGTCCTGAACGATCGGGCCTCCGGACGGAGCTGGGCGGCGGCGACCGACTACGGCGTCATCGACAACTGGTCGGAGCTGCTCGCGACCGAGACCGACCAGGAGGTCGTCGAGCGCCCCGACGCCGATCGTCCGGCCCCGCTCGAGCGCAGCCAGGTCGCGCCGAACGCGGCCGACGACACGTTCGGCGCGCGGCCGGGCCGATCGTCGATGCTGCCCGTTCTGATGAACGACTACGACCCCAACGGCGATGTGCTGGTCATCGAGAGCCTCGACGTGGTCCCGCCGCCGGGTGTGCGGCTCGACCTCGTCGCGGATCGCCAGCAGGTGCAGGTCACGCTCGAGGAGTCCGTGACCGAGGGGTTCACCTTCGACTACACCGTCGACGACGGGCGCGGCGGCACCGCGACGGCGTCCGTGGCCGTGCAGGTGCGGACGGGCGAGGAGAACGGCCCGCCTGCGCAGGTGCGCGACCGCAGCGCCACCGTCGCGACGGCCGGACGGTCCACGACCGCGGTGCTCGGCGACTGGGTCGACCCCGACGGCGACCCCTTCTCACTGGTGTCGGCGACGACCTCGGAGCCCGATTCCGTATCGTTCACGGCCGACGGCTCCGTCGTGTTCGACGAGCACCGCGAGAGCACCGGGACCCGCCAAGTCGCCCTGATCGCCTCGGACGGTCGCGACCCCGGCGCCGGCGCGCTCGCCATCGACGTGCGCCCGACGGGCGATGTGCCGCTCGTCGCAGAGCCCTTCGTCGTGCTCGCCACGGCGGGCGAGGAGGTGCGCATCGATCCGCTTCGGCACGTGCACGGCGGTACCGGCAACATCGTGCTCACGAGCGTTCCCGCCAAGCAGGACGTGCTCCTCACGCCCGACTACGACGGCGGGACGTTCCGCTTCGAGAGCACGGCGGAGCGCACGCACTACCTCGAATACGTCGTGACCGACGAATCGGGCGTTCCGGTCACCGGCACGATCCGCGTCGAGGTCGAGGCCGGATCCGATCGGGAGACGACGCCGATCACGGTGCCGCACACCGCGTTCCTCCGGCACGACCGTCCGTTGGACGTCGACGTGCTCGCCACCGACATCGACCCGACGGGCGGCGTGCTCGTGCTCACCGACCTCGTCGACGCGGACGCACCCGAACTGCGGATCGCGGTCATCGACCACAGGATCCTCCGCGTCGAACTGCTCGCACCGCTGCCGCTCGGATCCACCACCTTCGGCTATCGCGTGAGCAACGGGCTCGGTGACGCCGAGGGGACGGTCACGGTCGTCGAGGTGCCGGAGCCCGTGACGTCGCAGGCACCGGTCGCCAATCCGGACACGGCGTCGGTGCGGACGGGTGACGTCATCGACGTGCCCGTCCTCGCGAACGACGAGCACCCCGACGGGAGCCCGCTCGAACTGGACCCGGTGCTCGACCTCGAGCCCACCTCCGGCCTCCTGTTCGCCAGCGGCGACCGACTGCGCTACTTCGCCCCCGACACGCCTGGCGAGTACGAGGCCAGGTACCGGATCACCGGCCCCGACGGCCAATCCGCGTCGGCCGCGGTGCACTTCTCGGTGCGCGAGGCCGATCCGGAGACGAACGCGCCTCCCGTGCCGCCCGAGATCACGGCGCGCGCCCTCGCCGGCGACACCGTGCGCATCTCGGTCGCACTCGGCGGCACGGACCCCGACGGCGACTCGGTGCAACTCGTGGGACAGGAGTCAAGCCCGCAGCGAGGGACGGTCGTCGAGACCGGCCCCGACTGGCTCGAGTACCAGGCGGGCGACTACGCGTCCGGCACGGACACGTTCACGTACTCGGTGGTCGACGCCCTCGGTGCGCGGGCCACCGGAACGGTCAGGGTGGGCATCGCCGAGCGACCCGACGGCGCGAGGATGCCGGTCGCGGTCGAGGATGCGGTGATCGTGCGGCCCGGTCGCACCATCTCGGTGCGCGTGCTCGAGAACGACTCCGATCCCGACGGCGGCTCGCTCGAACTGACCGCTGTCGCCCCCGAGAGCGGCGGCGCGACCGCGTCGATCGAGGGGGACCAGATCGACATCGTGCTGCCCGACGCGGAGGGGGAGTACGGCTTCCCGTACACGATCACGAACGAGCGCCTCGGCACGGCCTCGACCTTCGTCAGGGTCATCGCGAGAGACGACGCGCCGCTCTCGAGACCCGAGGTGGGCGACGTGGTGCTGAACCTCGCCGACGTCCTCGACCGCGACCGGGTGGACGTCGACGTGCTCGCCGACGCGTTCCTCGCCGACGCCGACGTGGCCGATCTCGAGGTCGGGCTCCTGCCAGAGTTCGACGAGGGCGCCGAGGTGCTGCGCGACGGGAGCATCCGCGTGAACGTCGAGGATCGCAGCCGGATCATCCCGTTCTCGCTGACGCATCCCGAGGACGCGCGGGTCGTCTCGTACGCGTTCATCCGGGTGCCGGGCCGAGACGACGCGATCCCGCAGCTCCGCAGCGACGCGCCCGACGTCGTGGTCCGCAGCGGCGAGAGCGTGGTGCTCGACATCGAGGACTTCGTGATCGCGGCCTCCGGTCGCCCGGTCAAGATCACGGATGCCGCGACGGTGCGAGCCGCCCACAGCGACGGAACCGACCCGTGGGTCGACGAGAACACGCTCCGCTTCCGGAGCGAGGCCGGATACTTCGGGCCGGCGTCCATCTCGTTCATCGTGACCGACGGCGAGTCGGCCGACGATCCGACCGCGCGGACGGGGACCATCGTCATCCCGATCGAAGTGGAACCGACCACCAACCAGCCGCCGGTGTTCGCGGGCGGCGCGATCGACTTCGAGCCGGGGGAGCCGAAGACCATCGAGCTCGAGCGACTGATCACCTATCCGTACCCCGACCAGATCGACGAGCTGCGGTACCGGATCCTCGAGCCGATGCCCATCGGCTTCGGACTCGAGCTCGACGGCGATCTGCTCACCGTGACCCCGTCGGCGGCAGCTGTGGCCGGCACGCGCGCCTCGGCGACCATCGAGGTGACCGATGCCTCCGGCGCGAGCGATCCCGGCCGGATCGATCTGCGCGTCGTGCCGTCGACGAGACCGCTCGCGCAACCGGTCGCCGACCGGGCGGTCGTGCAGCGCGGCATGACGACGACCGTCGACGTGCTCGCGAACGACGACACCACGAACCCGTTCCCCAACACGCCGTTGAGGGTGGTCGCGCTGCGCGGACTCGAGTCCGTGCCCGACGGCGTCTCGATCACGCCGGACTCCGACGGCTCGACCCTGGTCGTGCGGGTCTCCGCGGACGCGGAGCCCGTGAACACGACCCTGCAGTACCAGGTGGCCGACGCGACCGAGGATCCCGACCGCTTCGCCTGGGGCACCGTGACCGTTTCGGTGCAGGACCGGCCCGACCCGGTGAGCGCTCCGAGGGTCACCGGGTTCGGCGATCGCAGCCTCGACCTGGTCTTCGGCGCCGGTGCATTCAACAACTCGCCCATCACGGGGTACGAGGTCAGCCTGCTGAGCCCTGGCACGTCCGAGGTGCTCGCGAAGGTGCCGTGCGCCTCGACGACCTGCAGCGTGCCGACCCTCGGCAACGGACGGGCCGACGCGGTGGTGCTGCGCGTGCAGGCGCGCAACGGGATCGGGCTCTCGGATCCGGTCGACGCGCCGGGGCCCATCTGGTCGGACGTGGTGCCGGCCGCGCCGAGCGGCGTCACCGCCAGCCCGCTCGACGGCCGGCTCGACATCGCGTGGTCGCCGGTTCCGCCGGGGGCGGGCAGCCCGGTGCATTCGTACGTGCTCGTCGTGGGCGGCGTCCCGATCGAGGTCGACGCCGCGTCGGTCTGCACGGCCTCGCGGTGCCAGGTCGAGTCCAGGGCGCTCGAGAACGGCAGCCTGGTCGAGTTCACGGTCAGCGCGCGCAACGAGGCGTACCCGGCCATGGCCGTGTGGGCCGAGTCCGGTGGCAGCGGCACGCCGTTCGGCCCGCCGATCGCGGGATCGATCAGCGTCGTGGGCGATGCGACGGCCGGCACGGTCACGGTGAGCTGGAGCCCCTTCGAGGGCAACGGCGATGCCGTCGGCGGGTACTTCGTGCAGCGCCTCGCCGAGGGCCAGACGTCGGTCCCGACCGGTCCGCAGAGTTGCTCGGTGACGTCGCCCGCGCCCGGAACCGTGGTGCCTCCGTCGCGCGGCGGGACCGTGGTCGACATGGTGGGGGTCGGTCCCGACGCCTCGAGCGTGCAGTTCAGCGGCACCACGGCGGAGGCCGCTCGCTACTCGTTCGTGGTCTGGGGATTCAACCGTTCGGCCTGCGTGAGCACGGGCGTCGGATCGCTCGTCGTGCGCGAGGCGCCCGGCGCGATCACCTCGGTGGACTCGAGCATGGACTGGATGACGTCCGACGCCTGGGATCGGTACATCTCGAGCGTCGAGCCGAAGAAGCGGCTCCAGATCGTCGCCGTCGACGGGCAGGGCGCGCAGATCGGTTCGCCGCGGGACTTCGCCGGATCGGGCTGGCTCCGTGCGGTGCTCGGGCGGCCGTTCGGCGAGGTCGCCCGCTTCCAGATCCGCACGTGCTCGCCGTGGGGCACCTGCGGACCGTGGTCGGAGATCCTGCCCGCCGACGCGGAGCCCTCGCTCACGTTCGCACTGCCTTCGCGCGTGTGGGACCCGGTTCGCGCCGAGTGGACGTGGGATTCAGAGCCCGACAACTCGGGCATCCCGGCGTCGTTCCGATGCGGCGTCCAGGGCGACGACGTGGGGGTCGCGGCGCAACGGTCCCGGAGCTGCCAGGTGCCGGGAGCGCAGCCTGGCGACCCGGTCTGGTTGGATGTTGAGGTCGCCGGCGTGAAAGTGAGGTATGTGAACCCGTGACTGCCGATGGAGCCCGCATGACGATGACACCAGACGAGGCCGCGCGCTTCGCCGCGAACCTCGACCGTCTGGTCGGCGCGGTCGAGACCGTGCTGCTCGGCAAGAACCTCGTGATCAGGCTCGCGTTCACCGCGTTCCTCAGCGAGGGCCACCTGCTGCTCGACGACGTCCCGGGCACGGGCAAGACCTCGCTCGCGAGGGCGATGGCGCAGTCGGTGCACGGCATCAGCAACCGCGTGCAGTTCACCCCCGACCTGCTGCCGGGCGACATCACGGGCGTCACCGTCTACGACCAGCGCAGCGGGGCGTTCGAGTTCCACCCGGGGCCGGTGTTCGCGAACATCGTGCTCGCCGACGAGATCAACCGGGCGAGCCCGAAGACCCAGTCGGCGCTGCTCGAGGTCATGGAGGAAGGCCAGGTCACCGTCGACGGCCAGACCCACCCCGTCGGGCACCCGTTCATGGTCATCGCGACCCAGAACCCCGTCGAGCAGGCCGGCACGTACCGACTCCCCGAGGCCCAGCTCGACCGATTCCTCATGCGCACCTCGATCGGCTACCCCGACCACGCCTCGACCATCCGGATCCTCGAGGGGGCCGATCACCGCGCGCACGGCGTGCAGGTCGAGCCGCAACTGGGCGCCGACGAGATCGTGCAGATGGCCGCCGCGGCGCGCACGGTGCACGTCGACCCGACGATCCACGACTACGTGTCCAGGCTCGTCGACGCCACGCGCACGACCAGGGAGGTGCGCCTCGGCGTGAGCGTGCGCGGCGCGCTCGCACTCATCCGCGCGGCGAAGACGCACGCGGCCGGACGCGGCAGGCACTACGTCGTGCCCGATGACGTCAAGGCGCTCGCCGAGCCCGTGCTCGCGCACCGGCTGATCCTCGACGCCGAGGCGGAGTTCGACGGGGTGACGGCGTCGAACCTCATCGCGCAGGTGCTCATCGAGACGCCGCCCCCGTCATCGAGGCAAGCGGTGTGAGTCTCGCCGAGACCCGCACCACGATGCCCGAGGACGCCCGTCGGGAGGGCTTCCTCGCGGCCTTCATCGCGCACCTGGTGCTGGCCGTCGGCCGCCTGCTCGGCGTGCTCGACGACTGGCGGCGCGCGGTCGCCTCGGTCGTCACGGCCCGTGGGTGGTCCGTGATCCTGGGTGCGGTCGTCGCCATCGTGGTCGGGTCCTCGTTCGGGTGGATGGAGCTCATCGCGCTCGGGTCCGGGCTCGCGATCGTCGCCGCCGTGGCATCGCTGTGGCTGCTCGGTCGAGGGGCGTCGACCATTGGACTGTCCCTGCCCGTTCCGCGTGTGGTCGTCGGCGAGCCGGCGCAGGCGAGACTGGTCGCCGAGAATCCCGGGCGTCGAAGGTGGGGCGGGGTCAAGCTGGAGGTGCCGGTCGGTCGACGCGTGATGGAGTGGGTGCTCCCCGGGCTCGCCCGAGGCGGCTCGTTCGACCGGTCCTTCAGGGTCCCGACCGATCATCGCGGCATCGTGCCGATCGGCCCGGCGCGCACCGTGCGTGCCGACCCGCTGGGGCTGGTGCGCCGCGAGATCGTGTGGTCGGAGGTGGCCGAACTGCATGTGCATCCCCGGACGGTCGCCATCGCGGCGCTCAGCTCGGGGTTCGTCCGCGACCTCGAGGGTTCGCCCACGCGGGACCTGACGGCGAGCGACATCTCGTTCCACGCCCTGCGCGAGTACCTTCCGGGTGACGACCGGCGGTTCATCCACTGGAAGTCGAGTGCGAAGACCGGCACGTTCATGGTGCGCCAGTTCGAGGAGACCCGGCGCAGCCGGCTGATGGTCGTGCTCGACCTCGATCCCGAGGCGTACCGCGACGACGCCGAGTTCGAGCTCGCCGTCAGCGCGGCCGCCTCGGTCGGGGCGAGGGCGATCCGCGACGCGCGAACGGTGTCGTTCGTCGTCTCGGGTGTCGTCGTGGCGCCCGGGCAGACGAGGACGTCGACCTCGGCGGCACGTCCGCAGGCGTCTCCGGTCCGGCCGGGCGTCGCGCTTCGGCGCGGAGGCGCGATGCGGCGTCCGCAGGGGCTCGGCCCGGCCGGGCTCGTGCGGGAGCTGCCGATCGTCACGCGCGACCGCCTGCTCGACGCGCTGTGCCTCATCGAACGCGATGACCGTGCGGCGATGCTCCCCGACGTCGCATCCGCCGCAGCGGAGTCGCTGCCGGGGGTCTCGCTCGCCTTCCTCGTCACCGGGACCGGACGGGGCTCGGCTCCGCTGCGCGCCGCTGCGTCGCGCCTGCCGATGGGCGTCGACGCGATCGCGGTGCAGTGCGCACCCGAAGGCGACGCGACCGTGCGCACGGTCGCGGGCCTGACCGTCTTCGGCGTCGGCTACCTCGAGGATCTGCGCGCGATGCTCGCGCGCAGGGCATCGGTCGCATGAGCGGGCAGCTCGGCGCCGCGCGGGGCGCCCGCCCCGGTGACGAGGCGGGCGTCTCGCGGCGTCCGCGCCGCACGGAACCGGCGCGCGACGGCGCCGTCCTCGGCGTCGCCGGCGGCGTCGGGCGGTCGCCCTGGTCGTGCGCGGTGTCCGTCGCGCTCATCTGGCTGCTGCTCGCGACGGCCATGATCCCGTGGTGGCCGGTGTACGAGAGCGGCGAGTTCCTGATCGCGGCGGCGGTTGCGATCGTCGCGGGAACCGGCATCGGACTCGTCGGCGCGTGGCGCGGCTGGCCCTCCTGGGCGGTGCTCGTGGCGCTGGCGATCGCCTACCTCCTGCTCGGCGTGCCGGCGGCCGTGCCGTCTCGCGCGATCGCCGGCGTGCTGCCCACGCCCGCCGGCATGCTCGACCTCATCGCGGCGACGGCGCTGTCATGGAAGCAGCTCGTGACCATCGCCGTGCCGGTCGGGTCGTATCAGGCGCTGCTCGTGCCGCCGTTCCTGCTCGGCCTGCTCGCCTCGACGATCGCGGTCACGATCGCGTTCCGCACGCGGCATCCGGTCGCCGCGACGCTCCCGCCTGCGTTCCTCATGACGGCCGGGATCCTCCTCGGCGTCGTGCACGGCGGCCTCGCGCTGCCCGCGGGGCTCGCCTTCCTCCTCGCGGTCGTGGCGTGGCTCGCGAACGTCGCGATCCTCGACCGGCAGGCGATCGGCTCGCGCTCCTCCGTCGAACGGGCGCTCACCGACGCGCGGCGCGTGTTCGGGGCATCTGCGATCGTCGCCGTCGCGCTCCTCGGCGCCACCGCGGCGGCCGTCGTGCTGCCGACCCCAGTTCGAACGGTCGTGCGGTCGGAGGTGCAGCCGCCGTTCCGACCCCACGAGTACGAGAGTCCGCTCGCGGCGTTCCGTGCGGCGTTCGAGCCTGCGAGGTCCGACGACGTCATGCTCGAGGTCGACGGCCTGCCGCCGGGTACGGGTCTGGCCGTCGCGACGCTCGACACCTACGACGGCATCGTCTACTCGGTCGGCGGTTCCGACGGCAACTCGGTGTCCGGCAGCTTCACCAGGCTGCCGTACCGGCTCGATCAGACGGGGGTGGAAGGCGATTCCGTGCAGATCTCGGTGGCCGTCGACGCCTACGAGGACATCTGGGTGCCCGGCGTCGGCCAGCTCGAACGGATCGACTTCGGCGGCCCCCGGGCGGAGACGCTGGCCGACGGATTCGTCTACAACGACACGACGGGCACCGGGGCCGTCGTCTCCGGCCTGTCGCGGGGCGACTCGTACGTCGCGTGGTCGGTGGCGATGCTCGATCCCACCGGCATCGCCTCCATGCAACCGGGCACGAGCGTGGTGCCCGCCGCGCCCGACCTGCCCGACGAGCTGACCGCCCTGCTCAACACGTGGGCGCCCGTCTCCGGGGCCCCGGGGGAGCGGCTCGCGGCCGTGGTCGACGGGTTCCGCAGCACGGGCTTCGTCAGCCATGGCATGCTGCAGGACGAGGCGCCGAGCCGCTCGGGGCACGCGCTCGATCGGCTCGAGCAGCTCGCGACCGACCAGCCGATGGTCGGCGACGGCGAGCAGTACGCCGTGGCCGCCGCCCTCATGGCGCGGAAGATCGGCTTTCCGGCACGCGTGGTGGTGGGCTATCTGGCGACGGATGCCGCGGGCGGCGGTTCCGACGGCGCCGCCACGGCCTCGGGCGGTTCGGCAGCGACGACCTCCACCACCGTGTTCCACCGCGACGACCTCCAGGCGTGGATCGAGGTGCAGCGCGACGACGGCGCGTGGATCGCACTGGATCCGAACCCGAGCCCGCGGCCCGTTCCCGAGCCCGCGCCCGAGCAGCCGGAGGAGGTCTCCCGACCGGAATCCGCCCTGCCGCCCCCGCCCGAGCGCACGCAGGTCGATGAGCAGGATGCGCCGGCCGACCACTCCGACGAACGCCCACAGGACGACCTCGGGCGGTGGCTCGGCGTGCTCACGACCGTCGCGACCGTCGCGGGCGTCAGCGTGCTCGTGCTCGCCCTGATCGCGAGCCCGTTCCTCGCGGTGATCGTGGCGAAGATCCGGCGTCGACGGGTGCGCCGCACCACCGGTTCCCCGGTCGAGCGGATCGAGGGCGGGTGGCTGGAGTTCGCCGACACGGCGGCCGACTACGGCTATCCGATCCGGTCGAACTCGACGAGGGCCGAGCAGGCCGCAACGGTCGGGGGGCTCTCGGCGCTGGTGCTCGCGTCGGTCGTCGACCGTGCCGTCTTCGCACCCGGCGAACCCGAGGCGGGCGACGAGGAGCGCGTGTGGCGCTCGGTCGACGAACTGCAGCAACGCCTCGCGGCACCGCGCACGCGTCGTGAGCGCTGGCGAGCGGCGATCTCGCTGACCTCCCTCGGCGGGTACGCTGTCAGCCGGAGAGGGGGTCGACGATGAGATGTCGCATCTGCGGTGCCGCGCTGCCCGACGGCGCGATGTTCTGCGGGCACTGCGGTTCGTCGACGAGCGCGACCCCCGAGTCGCGTCGCCGGCCCGATCCGAGGCCCGGTGACACGACCTCGCTCGGCAAGGGCTTCCGTCGCAGCGGCGTCGTCAGCGTGCCGGTGGGGCTCGAGATCGAGGATCCGGATGCCTCCACGTCCGCGGAGGCACCTGCGGGCCAGCCTGCCGCCGACGCCCTCGCGGGCAGCCCCGGATCCTCGGTCGACGCCGTGGCACCGACCGACGCCGGAGCCGGTTCGGGTTCGGCTTCCGAACCGGTCGCGGGCGAGCGGACCCGGTTCGTGCTGCGGTTCGCCACGGGCGAAGTGCGCGTCGTGTTCGGCACCGGACTCATCGGGCGTCGTCCGCTTCCGCAGCCGGGCGAGGCGTTCGACCATCTCGTGCACATCGAGGACCCGGGGCGTTCGGTGTCGAAGACCCACCTCGAGTTCGGCGCGCACGAGGGCACGCTCTGGGTCGCCGACCGCTTCTCGGCGAACGGCACCGTGATCCGTCGCGCCGACGACGACGTCGTGCGCTGCGAGCCCGGCCGCCGCTACCTCGTCGGGGCGGGCGCGGTCGTCGAACTCGCCGAGCAGTCCTTCACGATCGGCTGACGCGGGCGAGACGTCGGCGCCGATGGCCGGCACCGTCCCTCCACAGGGCGAGCGGATGTCGCGGGCGGGCCGCATCCCCGGGGTCGTGGCCGGGGTCGACACCCGTCGTGCTTGCATGGCGTGATGCCGCCCAGACTCTTCGCGCCGCCAGACGCAACCCGGCTGCCGCTCGCGTTGCCGCCTGCGGTCCCCGACCCGAGTCCGCCCGGATTCCCGATTCTCGCGGCCGTCGCGCCCGTCGCCGGTGCCGTCGTGCTGTGGCTGGTCACCGGCTCGATGCTCTCCCTGGGCCTCGCCGTGCTGGGGCCCCTGCTCGCGATCGCCACGTTGTTCGACGGACGACGGCAGGCACGCCGGTCCCGGCGGCGCGCGCGTGTGGAGCGCGAAGCCGCGTTCGACCGCCTTCGCGCGGAGGTCGTGGTCCGGCACGGGGTCGAGCGGGAGGCCGCCCGCGGCAGGCATCCCTCTTCGGCCGCCCTCGTCGCAGGCGGCGACGCGCCGACCTGGCGCGAGGAGAGGCCGGGCCCGGTCGTGCTCGGTGCCGCGGCGGTCGAGAGCGCGCTCCGCATCGAGGGCGCCCCGGTCGACGACCTCGACCGGAAGGCGCTCGATCACGCGCGGAGACTCGAGCACGCCCCCGTGGTGGTCGACCTCGCCGACGGCATCGGGTTCGCGGGGCCGGCCGTCCTCGTGCATGCGGCCGCGCGGGCCGTGCTCGTGCAGTGCGCGCACACGGTGAGGCCCGACGCGGTCTCGTTCGAGACGCCGGGCACCCCGGAATGGCGGTGGGTCGAGCACCTGCCGCACGTCGGATCCGGCGCGAGAGTCGTCGTGGCGGATCTCACGGGACCGCACGTCCCCGCACCGCCCGTCGTGCCGCCCACGATCGGGGGCACCTCGGCGTGCACGATCGCGCTCGCGGGCGAACCCGAGCACCTGCCGCCGGGGCTCGCATGCGTCGTCCGCATCGACGGTCCGCGATCGGCGACGCTGCTGCGTCGGGGCGCGGTCCTCGGAACGGCGCTCGAGCCGGACCTGATCGGCGAGGCCGAGGCGAGCGCCTGGAGCGTCGAGGCGCGACGGATCGCCGTCCGGGCCGGTCTCGGCCTCCGCTCGTCCGAATTGCCGGCGCTGGTGGGCGTCCGCGACCTCCCGACGATCGACTCGCCCCACTGTGGCAGGTCGACGCTGCGCGCACCCGTCGGGGCGACCGCCGACGGCGTGCTCGAGCTCGACCTCGTCTCCGACGGGCCCCATGCGATCGTCGCCGGCACGTCGGGGAGCGGCAAGAGCGAGTTCCTCCTGGCGTGGATCCTGCAGATGGCGGCCGTTCATCCACCCGAGCGCGTGTCGTTCCTCCTCGTCGACTTCAAGGGCGGCGCGGCGTTCGAGCCCGTCGCCGGGCTGCCGCACGTGGCGGGCATCGTGACCGACCTCGACGACGCAGAGGCCGAGCGAGCGGTGCAGAGCCTGACCGCGGAGCTCCGGCATCGAGAGCGTGCACTGCGCCTTGCGAACGTGCGCGACATCGCCGATCTCCCCGACGAGACCGAGCTGGCGCGGCTCGTCGTGGTCGTCGACGAGTTCCAGGCGATGATCCAGCGCTTCAGGGACCTCGGGCAGGTCGTCGCGGACATCGCGTCCCGCGGCCGCTCACTCGGGGTGCACCTCGTCCTCGCCTCGCAACGGCCCAACGGGGTGCTCGGCGAGCAGGTCACGGCGAACGCTCCGGTCAGGGTCTCGCTGCGGGTCATGACCAGGGCCGACAGCGTCGCGGTGGTCGGCATCGACACGGCCGCGGGCATCCCGGCGGACCGTCCGGGGCGCGGCGTGGTCGATCGGGGCGACGGCGTCGCGGTGCCGTTCCAGTCCGCGCTGGTCGATGCGGAGGCCGTCGACGCGGTGCGTCGCCGATTCGCGCACGCGGGCCCGGTTCGCAGGCCATGGACGGATCCGCTTCCGTCCTCGCTGCCCCCGGCCGAACTGGCGGCGGCACGACTGGCGGCGGCCGACCCGTCCGACGCCTCCGTCGCATCGTTCGCCCCGGTCCGGGCCAAGGCCGCGCAGGGCGCCGGCCAGGCGGTCCCGACCGTCGTCTTCGGGCTCCTCGACGAGCCCGACCTGCAGCGGCGAAGCCTCGCGGGCTGGACCGCCGCCGACGACGGACACCTGCTGGTGCTCGGCATGCCGGGCAGCGGCCGGTCGACGGCGCTCGGATCGATCGAGTCCGGCCTGCGGGCGATCGGGGGAGCGGCGTCGTCGGTGCTGCGGCTCGGCAACGACGCTCCATCCGACTGGCACCTGCTCGCCGACCTCGTCGTCGCGGCACGCGCCGGAACCTTCCGGCCGGGCGTGCTCGTCGTCGACGACCTCGACACGTGCCTCCTCGCGTGGCCCGACGAGTACCGGCATGCGGCCGTCGCGATGCTCGGCGAGCTCATGCGCGACGGCCGCCGCCGCGGGTTCGCCGTCGCGGCCTCGGCGGTGCTCGCGCACCGCCTCTCCGGGGGCCTGGGCGACCTGTTCGGTGCGGTCGTGCACCTGCGGCATCCGAGCCGCTCCGAGCTCGCGCACGCCGGGGGTGCCGGTGATCTCTGGCAGCGGGACTGCCCGCCCGGTGCGGGCCAGTGGCGCGGGCGGCGGCTGCAGGTCGTCGACGCATCGCCGCTCGGTCCGCGCACGGGCGGCGTCGACGCGCCCGCCCGCGCGCAGCTCGACCGTCCCCTCGTGGCGATCGTCTCGAGCACCGCGGCGCGCGACCTCGACGGCCTGCGCTCCGCCGGCCTGCCGGCCACGCGGCTCCTCGCCGGAGGGGAGCGCGACGTGCTCGCCGCGCGGGCACCCGATGCGCCGCTGCTCGTCGTCGGCGATGCAGACGCCTGGGCGGCGTCGTACGGGCTCGCCGCACGAATGCGGGAGTCGGGCACGATCGTCGTGCGAGGCGGGCTACGCGAGTTCCGGGCGCTGGCACCTGCGGCGGCGGGTCGCACCGGGTCGATCGCCCTGCCACCGCTCCTGGCCGACGACGGTCGGGAGTGCTGGGTGATCGAGCCCGGCGAGGTGGCGGTTCGTCGAAGCTGGCCGACGACGGAAACACTTGCATATCACGTTGAACGGCACTGAATCCGCATGTTCTGTTCCCAGAAATTAACGATTCGGACATCGACTCGTGAAATGCGGCCCTCAGTGTGGCAATATCGACGCACCCCATGGCAACGTCGCTGACCCGAATGGAGCACCCGTGACCTCTCGGCCCCTTCCCCAGGATCCGATGATCCGTTCGCTGATCGCACAGGCACGTGCGTCGCAGATGACTCGTCGCACCATGCTCGCCGGCGCCGGAGCCGGTGCATCCGCACTCGCGCTCGCCGCCTGCTCGACCGGCGGGGGCGCCGCGAAGCCGACTCCCGCCGCCGACAAGTCATCGACCGACAAGACGCTCAACTGGGCGAACTGGGCCGCGTACATCGACGAGGACGACGCGGGCAACTACCCGACGCTGCAGGCCTTCGAGGAGCAGACCGGCATCAAGGTCAACTACGACGTCGCCGTCGACGACAACAACACGTACTACGGCAAGGTCAAGGACCAGCTCGCGCTCGGTCAGGACATCGGTGCCGACACCGTGTGCCTCACGGACTGGATGGTCGGGCGCTGGATCCGGTTCGGGTACACCCAGGAGCTGAACCACGACAACATCCCCAACATCGCGAACCTGACCCCGGCGCTGCGCGATCCCGACTTCGACAAGGGCCGCTCGTTCTCGCTCCCGTGGCAGGGCGGCTTCGCCGGCATCTGCTGGAACAAGGAGGCCTTCCCCGACGGCCTCGCCTCCGTCGAGGACCTCTGGTCGTCCGAACTGAAGGGCCGTGTCGGCGTGCTCTCCGAGATGCGCGACACCATGGGGCTCATCATGCTGCAGAACGGCGTCGACATCGCGGGCGACTGGGGCGACGCGGAGTTCGATGCCGCGATCGACGTGCTGACCGAGCAGGTCGAGTCCGGACAGGTCCGCAACATCAAGGGCAACGCCTACCTCGAGGACCTCAAGAGCGGCGACACGCTCGCGGCGATCTGCTGGTCGGGTGACATCACGGTGATCAACGCCGAGGCCGGCGACAAGTGGGAGTTCGCGATCCCGACCGCCGGCGGAACGCTGTGGAACGACAACTTCCTCGTGCCCATCGGCTCGACGCGCAAGACCAACGCCGAGATGCTCATGAACTACTACTACGAGCCCGAGGTCGCGGCCGAGGTGGCGGCATGGGTGAACTACATCACTCCGGTGGTCGGGGCGAAGGAGGCGGCCGAGGCGATCGACCCCGAGCTCGCCGAGAACCAGCTCATCTTCCCGAACGAGGAGACGCTGTCCAACGCACACATCTTCCGCACCCTCACGGGCGCCGAGGAGCAGAAGTACCAGGCGCAGTTCCAGAGCATCCTGCTCGGCGTCTGAGAGGGATCGAGATCATGGCAGTACGCGAATTCGCCGAGCGGGGCGCAGACCTCGAACTCGTCGGTCTCCAGAAGCGCTTCCCCGGATTCACGGCGATCCAGAACCTCGACCTCAAGATCCCGGCGGGTTCGTTCTTCGCGCTCCTCGGGCCGTCCGGCTGCGGCAAGACCACTACCCTCCGCCTCGTCGCCGGACTCGAGGAGCCCACGCAGGGGCGCATCCTCATCGGCGGCAAGGACGTGACCGCGACCCGCTCGCACGAGCGCCCCGTCAACACGGTGTTCCAGAGCTACGCGCTCTTCCCGCACATGAGCATCATCGAGAACGTCGCGTTCGGGCTCAAGCGCCGTCGCATCGGAGACCCGCTCGCGAAGGCCCACGAGGCGCTCAAGCTCGTCGAGCTCGACCACCTCGCACAGCGTCGACCCCAGCAGCTCTCGGGCGGACAGCAGCAGCGCGTCGCCCTCGCGCGCGCGATCGTGAACCGTCCGGCGCTGCTCCTGCTCGACGAGCCGCTCGGAGCGCTCGACCTGAAGCTGCGTCGCCAGATGCAGCTCGAGTTGAAGACCATCCAGGAGGAGGTGGGCCTCACCTTCCTGCACGTGACCCACGACCAGGAGGAGGCCATGACCATGGCCGACACCGTGGCCGTCATGAACAAGGGCGCCATCGAGCAGATGGGTGCTCCCGAAGCGCTCTACGACCTGCCGCAGACCGTGTTCGTCGCGAACTTCCTCGGCCAGTCGAACCTCTTCTCGGGCGAGGTCGTCGGCGCGACCGACACGGCCGTCTCGGTCGACGTCGGAGGGGCTCGTCTCGTGGTGCCCAAGGCCAGGGCGCGCCGCCACAACGGCGCGGTCACGGTGGGCGTCCGCCCCGAGAAGGTCTCGCTCCACACCGAGGCGCCGATCGCCTCGGCCGAGCGCAACGTGGTCGGACCCGGTCGAGTGCTCGACGTGTCGTTCTCGGGTGTGAGCACCCAGTACCTCGTCGACATCCCGGGCCAGGGCACCGTGCTGGTGTTCGCCCAGAACACCGGTGCGGGCCCGAACGTCGGCGTCGGCGCGGAGGTCTACACGAGCTGGCAGATCGAACACGGATTCGGCCTCGACGACACCGTCGCCGCGACCGAGCGATTCACCGCCGACGACTCGACGACCGCGATCGCCGCGCAGCGGCGCGACGACCTGGTCGCCGAGCTCGAGGAGGGCTGAGCATGGCCTTCGCAGCGTTCGCGACCGCGGAGGCCCAGCCCCAGGCACCCCGCAAGACGAGCCGGATCGCGCTCCTCCTGCTGCTGCCCGGCATCCTCTACCTGGTGCTGTTCTTCCTGACGCCGCTCATCTCCCTGCTGCTCACCTCGCTGCAGGCGCCGCTCGAGTACGGCGACATCGGCCAGTACCAGTACGCGTTCAACTGGCAGAACTACGTCGACGTGATGACGACGTACTGGCCGCACATCCTGAGGTCGTTCGGCTACGCGCTCGCCGCGACCGTGTTCGCGCTGGCGTTCAGCTACCCGCTGGCGTACTTCATCGGCGTCAAGGCGAGGCGCTGGCCGCTGCTGCAGAGCCTCATGCTCGTGCTCGTGATCGCACCGTTCTTCATCAGCTTCCTGCTGCGCACCCTCGCCTGGAAGCAGATCCTCTCCGACGAGTCGTTCATCATCACCTCGCTCAAGGCGCTCTCGCTGCTCGCACCCGACGCGCACTTCACCGGCACGCCGTTCGCGGTCATCTTCGGTCTGACGTACAACTTCATCCCGTTCATGACCCTGCCGCTCTACACCGCACTCGAGCGGCTCGACCTGCGATACCTCGAGGCGGGCAGCGACCTGTACGCGAACCCGTTCACGGTGTTCCGCAAGATCACGATCCCCCTGTCGATGCCGGGCATCGTCGCCGGAACCCTGCTCACGTTCATCCCGGCAGCAGGCGACTACGTCAACGCCAGCCGCGACTTCCTCGGCGGTCCAGACACGCAGATGATGGGCAACGTGATCGAGGCGAACTTCCTCGTCCTGCTGAACTATCCTGCGGCCGCCGCCCTGTCGATCATTCTGATGGCCGCGATCCTCGTGCTCGTCGGCATCTACGTCAAGCGTTCCGGAACGGAGGACCTGCTGTGAGCGGAGAAGTCCAGGCGGCCGCCGTGCTCGGCGGGTTCACCGAGAGCCAGGAGGTCGAGGACCGTCGTCGTCCGCGGCCGCAGCGATCGTCGCGATTCGGGCTCGGCTCGTGGCTGCTGCCCGCCTACACGGTCATCGCCTTCGTGTTCCTGTTGATCCCGATCGTGTACACGTTCGTGTTCTCGTTCAACGACTCGGTGAAGTCGAACATCGCCTGGCGCGGATTCACGCTCGACAAGTGGCTGAACGTCTGCAACGTCGAAGGCGGCGCCGTCTGCCAGGCCTTCGCCAACAGCGTGATCATCGGCGTCGTGGCAACGGTCGTCGCCACGACGCTCGGCACGATGATCGCGATCGCGCTGGTCCGGTACCGGTTCCGTGCTCGGTCGGTGATCAGCCTGCTGCTGTTCCTGCCGATGGCGACTCCCGAGGTCGTGCTCGGCGCCGGCCTCGCCGCGCAGTTCCTGGCGGTCGGCGTGCCGAAGGACATGACGACGATCATCCTGGCGCACACGATGTTCTGCATCAGCTTCGTCGTCGTGACGGTCAAGGCGCGCGTCGCGAGCCTCGACCCGGCGCTCGAAGAAGCCGGGCGCGACCTCTACGGTTCGCCTGCGCAGGTGTTCTGGCGGGTCACGTTCCCGCTGCTGACTCCGGGCATCGTCGCGGCCGCGCTGCTGTCGTTCGCGCTCAGCTTCGACGACTTCATCATCACGAACTTCAACTCGGGCTCGGTCTCGACGTTCCCGAAGTACATCTACATCTCGGCTTCGCGCGGCATTCCCGCCGAGGCCAACGTCATCGCCTCGGCGGTGTTCCTCTTCGCACTCGTCCTCGTGATCGGCGCACAGGTGTCCCGTGCGGCGCGCGCGAAACGACTTGCGAAGCTCGGCTGACCCGAACCGAGCAACCCATCGGATGCCGCGCCGGACTCGTTCCGGCGCGGCATCCGTCGTCGGCGGGGCCCGCGACGCACTGCGGCGGAGGCCGCATTCGACGAACCGCCGGGGTCAGACGGTCGCGCGGACCTCGCCGACGCGACGGTCGCCGCCCATGACCCAGAGGTCGAGCTCGGTGGCGACCCGGTCGACCGCCGCGTCGTCGATCGCGCCGGTGCTCGCGAGCAGGCGCAGGCCGATGATCGTCGACGCCCGCGCCGAGCCGTCGAGCACCTTCAGCGCCGTGGTCGTGCCGTCGGGAGCGGTCATGACCATGACGCCCTCGGCGCCGAACTTCGCGAACACGCCGACGCGTTCGATGGCGACGGTGTCGGGCTGGCCGGGTCCGGCGATCGCCCAGGGGTTCTCACGCACGGCCTCGGTGAGCGCCGCGCCCTCGCGGAAGAGCGCGAACGGCGACGACGAAGCCGCGGTCGTGATCTTCTGGATGCCGCGGGCGAGCCCGGTGAGACTGATCGCGTGCACGGGGGCGCCGCAGCCGTCGATCGCGGTCGCGGTCGCACGCTCGCCCGTGAGGCGCTCGAGGACATCGAGGATGCGCCGTTGCAGCGGGTGCGCGGGATCGAGGTAGCCCTCGAGCGGCCAGCCGTTGGCGACGCATGCGAGGAGCATCGCGGCGTGCTTGCCGGAGCACGTCATGTAGACGCGCTCGGCTGCGCCGCCCGCACGGACGAGATCGTCGTGCGCGGTCTGGTCGGCGGGCCGCGCGGCGGGGCAGCCCAGCGCGCTCTCGGGCAGCGAGGCGCGCGCGAGCAGCCCGCGCACGAGCGCCACGTGCGCGGCGGTGCCGGAATGGCTCGCGGTGGCGATCGCGGCGTCTTCACCGCGCAGTGTGACACCCGAGGACATCACGGCGACGGCGATGAACGGCTTCAGCGCGGAACGTGGGAGGACCGGCGAGGCGACGTCGCCGAGGGTGCGCAGCACCTCGCCCTCGGGGGAGAGCACGACGGCAGAACCGGCGTGCCTGGACTCGGTGAAACCATTGCGTTCGACCACGGCGAGTTGGACGGCGTCTGCAGCGGAGAAGGTGCCGGTCATCCGAGTGCCGCGAGGCCGTCGTCGAGCACCTGCAGGGCGTCGTCGATGAGGGCGTCGCTCACCGCGAGACTCGGGAGGAAGCGGAGCACGTTGCCGTAGGTGCCGGCGTTCAGGAGCAGCACGCCGTGCTGTGCGGCGAAAGCCACGAGCGCGGTCACGGCCTCGGGGTTCGGTGCCTTCGTGGTGCGGCCGGTGCCCGGCTGGACGAGTTCGATCGCGATCATCGCGCCGATGCCGCGGATGTCGCCGATGACGTCGTAGCGCTCGGCCAGCCGTTCGAGGCCCGCGGTGAGCGTCGTCTCGATGCGCTTCGCCTCGCCGAGGAGGTCGTGCTGCTCGATCGACTCGAAGACTGCGACGGCGGCGGCGCACGCGACGGGGTTGCCGCCGAAGGTGCCGCCGAGGCCGCCCGCGTGGGCCGAATCCATGATCTCGGCGCGACCGGTCACCCCGGCGAGCGGCAGGCCGCCAGCGATGCCCTTGGCCGAGAGCACGAGGTCGGGCACCCAGCCGAAGTGCTCGCTCGCGAAGAACGCGCCCGTGCGGGCCATGCCCGACTGGATCTCGTCGGCGATCATCACGACGCCGTGCTCGGTGCACCAGGTCTGCAGCGTGGGCAGGTAGTCGTCGGCGGGAACGATGAAGCCGCCCTCGCCCTGGACGGGCTCGACGACGAGGCACGCGAGGTCGCTCGCCCCGACGACCTTCTCGAGGTACGCGATCGTGCGCGCCGCGGCATCCGCACCGCTCAGGCCGTCGCGGTAGGGGTACGAGTTGGGCGCGTGGTAGACATCGCCGGCGAACGGGCCGAACCCGGTCGCGTACGGGTGGGCCTTGTAGTTCATGGCCATCGTGAGGTTCGTGCGGCCGTGGTACGCGTGGTCGAGCACGGCGACGGCACGGCGACCCGTGAACTTGCGCGCGATCTTGACGCCGTTCTCGACAGCCTCGGCGCCCGAGTTCACGAGCACCGTGCGCTTGGCGTGCGTGCCGGGCGTGTGCTCGGCGAGGAGTTCTGCGACGCGCACGTACTCCTCGTAGGGCGTGACGGTGAAGAGCGTGTGGATGACGTCCTGGAGCTGGCTCGCGGCCGCGCGCACGACGTTGGCCTCGGTGTGGCCGACGGTGGTCACGCCGATGCCGCCGCCGAAGTCGATGAACCGGTTGCCGTCGACGTCGACGAGCACCGCGCCATTGGCCCGTTCGATGTACACGGGCAGGGCCGACGAGACGCCGGCCGACACGACCGCGGCACGTCGCTCGTGCAGCGCCTGCGACTTGGGGCCGGGGATCGCCGTCACGATGCGGCGTTCCTGCGGCACCGTGTAGACGGGGGCGGCAGCGGTCTCTGCGGGTGTCTGGGTGTCAGTCATGATGCCTTCCAGACTAGCGCCGCGGGGCCGCCGCCCGCGGGCTCGCGGGTCGGCGGCGTCGGCTAGCGTGGAGTCGACCGCGCGTCGGAGCGTGCGGCGGGGAGGCGGCACCGGTGAGGCTCGGCGAACACGCGTACACGGTCGAGGTCGAGTGGACGGGCGCACGCGCGGCGGGCACCACCTCGTACCGCTCATACGGTCGCGACCACGTCGTGCGCGCGGCGGGCAAGGCGCACGAACTCGAGGGCTCGAGCGACCGCGTCTTCCACGGCGACGCCGAGCGCTGGAATCCCGAGGAGCTGCTGCTCGCGGCGCTCGGCCAGTGCCACATGCTCTCGTACCTGCATGTCGCGACCCTGCACGGCGTGGTCGTCACGGCCTACACCGACGCCCCGACCGGGGTCATGGTCGAGGACGGCCGGGGCGGCGGTTCCTTCCGCGAGGCGACGCTGCGTCCGCGCGTCGTCGTGGCCGACGCGTCGATGCTCGCCCTTGCGCACGAGATCCACGCCGAGGCCTCGGCGAAGTGCTTCATCGCGGCATCCGTCGCGTTCCCGGTGCATCACGAGTCGGTCGAGGTCGTCGCGGACTGAGGCGTCGCTTCGCCGGGCGCGACGAGCGGCAGCCCCAGGCGGGCAGGGACGCAGGCGGGCCGGCACGAAGTCGGATGCCGCACCCTCGGCCGATCAGGGCGTGACGGCCACCGCGGGCAGCGTGGGTTCGGTGGGGCAGGCGTGCCCGCCGACGAGGCGCGTGCACGGCGAGAAGAACGCCGGGAACCGCTCGGCCGTCGGATCGCCGAACCAGCGGTTCCAGAGACGCCAGAAGTTGAGGTTGCCGTAGGCGCCGCACGCATCGCCGCCCGAGGGGTCGGCCAGCGTCGCTTCGTTCGGTTGGTACGGCGTGTAGTTGTAGAGGTTGGCGGTGGCCTGGTTGCGGATGGCCACGGTGCTCGCGCCGCACGCGGCATCGGGGTGGTAGCCGATCGACGTCTCGCCGATCATGTACCGACGCTCGGGCGCCTCGGTGTACTGCCGGAACTGCCAGGCCGCGTTGTAGACCTGGTTGAAGAAGCCGAAGTACTTCTGGTCGCAGTCGGCCGTGTCGGGGCAGGCGTACCCGGTCGCGCGCTCGTAGCCGGCCGTGGTCGGCCGGGTGAGCAGCGACTGCTCCTTCTGGAGGAGCACGAGCAGCGTGCGCGGGCTGATGCCGCAGGCGACGGCGGTCTTCGCGATGATGCGGCTCGCGGGCTCGTCGACCGCGCCGCGGTACTCGCCGCAGTGCGCGCCGCCGACGGCGGGTTGGGTGGTGGTGGTCTCGGTGTACTCGGCCAGGCACGGCACGCCGGCGTCGGCGCGGCACGAGACCCCCTCGAGGAACGCCTGGATCTGCTCCTCGCCCATCGCCCGGCTGTCGTAGAACGCGTCGTCGCTCACGATGAGCGAGGGGTCGAACTCGGTCGTCGGAGGCTCCGGCAGCGTGCGGTCGACCCGCTGGGGCCCGGTGTCTGCGGGGGCGCACGAGGACAGCAGCAGGATCGCCGCGGCCGCAGCGGAGAGGCGCGCGAATCGTCCGAGGGAGCTCATCGGCTCGACCCTACCGGGCGCGGGGTCGAGGGCGCTGGGAATCGACCGGATGCCGCGTGGCGGCGTCAGCGACGTTCGCGCGGCGCGATGCGGTCGGCGATCTTCGCGAGCGTGCCCTCCGGCGGCTTCTCGTTGTAGACGCCCGCGAGCTCCTGTTCGGAGAGCGCGTGGATCGCGGCCATGATCTCGTCGGTCGCGGCACGGCGGGCCCGGCCCGAGGTCGCGGCGCCGTGGTGCGAGACGTCGATCGGCTCGCCGAAGCGAACGGTCACGGGGCGGACCCTGGGCATCTTCGCGCCGACGGGCTGGATCTCCTGCGTGCCGATGAGGCCGACGGGCACCACGAGCGCGCCGGTCTGCAGGGCGAGCCACGCGACGCCGGTGCGCCCGCGGTAGAGGCGGCCGTCGAGCGAGCGGGTGCCTTCCGGGTAGATCGCGAACGCGTTGCCGGCCTCGAGGATCGATCGGCCGGCATCGAGCGCCGCCTGCGCGTCGGCTCCGGCTCCGCGCTCGACGCCGACCGCGCCGATCGCCGTGAAGAAGGTTCGCGAGACCCATCCGCGGAAGCCCGTGCCGGTGAAGTAGTCGTTCTTGGCGAGGAACTGCACGGGCCGCGGCGAGGCGATGGGGATCACGACGCTGTCGATGAACGACAGGTGGTTGCTCGCGAGGATGACCGGGCCGGTCGCGGGAACGTGCTCGGTGCCCGTGATCGTCGGACGGTAGATGAGCCGGGTCGACGGCCGCAGGATCCCGCGGAAGATGCGGTAGGCCGGACCCTGTCGAACGGGGTCGGCGGTCTCGCCCGCGCGCTGGGGGTCGTGCTCGTCGTGCTCTGTCACCCTCCGACCCTAGGCGTGCGGCCATTCCGCGGCAGGTATATGGCCAAGGCGCGTCGGTGGGAGGATGGGGGCGTGGACGTGACGGCCGACGGCGAGCTGATCGAGCTCGGGCAGACGGGCGCGCGCGCCCTCGTGCTCGCCGGGGGCAGGCGCCAGCCCGGCGTCGACCTCGCGCTCCGCGGCCTGATCGCGCATGCCGCGTCGGTGCCCGCCGACGACGTCGAGCTCGTACACGCGTGCTCGGAGTGCGGCGCACGCCACGGGCGCGTGCTCGTCGCGTATCCGCTCACGCCGTCCGGCGGGCCGTGGTTCGCCGACGTCGCCACGCACGGCGACACGATCGTCGCGGCGACCGGCACGCGGCATCCGCTCGGGGTCGCGGTCGAACCGGTCATGCCCGTCGACTCGGACCCGGGCGAGCGCCTCGACCAGGCCGCCTTCCACCCCGACGAGCGGGCGGCGCTGCGCGAGCTCGACGAGGACTGGAGCGCGGCCGTGCGCGCGGCGCTGTGGGCGCGCAAGACCGCGCTGCTGCGCGCGCTCGGGCACACCGAGTTCATCGAGCCGTCGCGGCTCGCGCTGTCGATCCCCGGTGCCGACGGCGGCCATGGGCGCATCCTGCGCAGCGTTCCGGAGTTCGGGTCGTTCTGGCAACGGGTCGCATTCCACGACGTGCCCGTGCCAGGGCCGCACGCGGCATCCGTCGCCGTCATCGGCTGACCCGACGCGTCGCGACCCCGACGACCCGCGACGCCTCGGCCTACAGTGGTCACGTGCGTTCAGTCATCATCCTCGGCTCCACCGGTTCGATCGGCACCCAGGCCCTCGACGTCATCCGCGCGAACCCCGGGCGGTTCGAGGTGGTCGGCCTCGCGGTCGGCTCGAACCGGGCGGTGCTCGAGGCGCAGGCCGCCGAGTTCGGCGTCGAGCACACGGCCGTCGGCATCGACGAGGCCGTGCAGTTGGTGCGGGATGTCGCGGCCGACGTCGTGCTGAACGGCATCACCGGTTCCGTGGGGCTCGGTCCGACGCTCGCGACGCTCGAACGCGGCACCACGCTCGCGCTCGCGAACAAGGAGTCGCTCATCGTGGGCGGCGACCTCGTGACGCGCCTCGCGAAGCCAGGGCAGATCGTTCCCGTCGACTCCGAGCACTCGGCCATCGCGCAGGCGCTGCGGTCCGGCACCGACGACGAGGTGCGACGGCTCGTGCTGACCGCATCGGGCGGCCCGTTCCGCGGACGCAGCCGGGAGTCGCTGGTCGACGTGACGCCGGCGGAGGCGCTCGCCCACCCGACCTGGGACATGGGCCTGGTCGTCACCACGAACTCCGCGACGCTCGTGAACAAGGGCCTCGAGATCATCGAGGCGCACCTGCTCTTCGACGTGCCGTACGACCGCATCGACGTGACCGTGCACCCGCAGTCGATCGTGCACTCGATGGTCGAGTTCGTCGACGGGTCGACGATCGCGCAGGCCTCGCCTCCCGACATGCGCCTGCCCATCTCGCTCGGCCTCGACTGGCCGAACCGGGTCGCCGCGGTCGGGCGGCCGCTCGACTGGACCGTCGCGTCGTCGTGGACCTTCGAGCCGCTCGACCACCAGGCGTTCCCCGCGATCTCGCTCGCCAAGCAGGTCGGCCGGGCCGGGGGCGACTACCCGGCCGTGTTCAACGCCGCCAACGAGGAGGCGGTGGCCGCCTTCCATGCCGGGCGCATCGGATTCCTCGACATCGTCGACACCGTGCACGCCGTCGTCGAGGCGCACGAGCCGCCCGAGCGCCGGCTCACGCTCGACTCGCTCGCCGAGTCGGAGCGGGCGGCGCGCGCCGCGGCGAACGCGCGCATCTCGAGGGCCTGAGCCGAGGCATCCGCTTCCGGCCTCTGCGCACCCGCGAGCGGTGCGGCTTCGCAGTCGGGCCATAGCGCGCTCACAGCGGAGCGTCAGGCGACACCCGGCCGCTCGCAGTACGCTCATCGGATGGATTCCGTGCTGCCGTTCATCCTCGGCGTGGTCGTCATCGTCCTCGGCCTCGCCGTCTCGATCGCGCTGCACGAGATCGGGCACCTGGTTCCGGCCAAGCTCTTCAAGGTCAAGGTGACCCAGTACATGATCGGCTTCGGGCCGACGATCTGGTCGAAGCGCCGCGGTGAGACCGAGTACGGCGTCAAGGCGATCCCGCTCGGCGGCTACATCTCGATGATCGGCATGTTCCCGCCCAAGAACGGCGCACAGGTGCACGAGGACTCCACCGGGTTCTTCAAGGGCCTCGCCCAAGACGCGCGCGATGCGAGCCAGGAGTCGATCACGCCGGGCGACGAGGCCCGCGCCTTCTACCTGCTGCCCGTCTGGAAGCGCATCGTCATCATGTTCGGCGGGCCGTTCATGAACCTCGTGCTCGCCGTGCTGCTGTTCGGCGTGCTGCTCGTGGGCTTCGGCGTTCCGCAGACGACCACCACGGTCGCCTCGGTCAACGAGTGCGTGCTGCCCGCGACGAGCGAGCGGCAGACCTGCGAGGCCGACGACCCCGCCGCCCCCGGCGCGGAGGCCGGCGTGCAGCCCGGCGACGTCATCACCTCGATCGACGGCGAGCAGATCACGTCGTGGGAGCAGTCCACGGCGATCATCCGCTCGCACCCCGGTGACCCGCTCACGGTCGTCGTCGTGCGCGACGGCGCCGAGCAGACCCTCACCGTCACCCCCGCGCTGAGCGAACGCTACGTGACCGATGCGAACGGCCAGGTCGTCGAGGACGAGAACGGCGACCCGGTCACCACCGAGGTCGGCTTCGTCGGCATCGGTCCGACGGCGGCGCGCGTGCAGCAGCCGGTCACCGCCGTGCTGCCCACCGTCGGCGAGAACATCGCGGGCGTCGCCGGCATCATCGTGAACCTGCCGCAGCGCATGGTCGACGTCGCGAACGCCGCCTTCGGCCCCGAGGAGCGCGACCCCAACGGCCCGATCAGCGTCGTGGGCGTCGGCCGCGTGGCCGGCGAGGTCGCCGCGACCGACCAGTTGGCGATGAGCGACAAGGTCGCCGGACTCATCGGCATCCTCGGGTCGCTGAACATCGCGCTGTTCGTGTTCAACCTCATCCCGCTGCTGCCGCTCGACGGCGGGCACATCGCCGGTGCGCTGTGGGAGGCGATCCGCCGAGGCTGGGCGAAGCTGTTCAAGCGCCCCGACCCCGGACCCGTCGACATGGCCAAGCTCATGCCGGTGACCCTCGCGGTCGTCGTCGTGCTCGGCGCCATGAGCGCGCTGCTCATCTACGCCGACCTCGTGAAGCCGGTGCAGCTGTTCTGATCGTGACGCCGCGCACCAAGCCCGCCCCGTCGACTGCGTCGGGGTACTCCCTCAGGAGCAGCCGATGAGCCTCCGCGAGGAGGACTCGGGCGCGGCATCCGATCGATACGCTCGGGGGATGCCTCCCTGGGAAGCCGGCGACGGCTGGAACGGACCCCCCTGGGCACGAGGCTGGGCCGACGGGACGTTCGACGGCGCGCGCGACGGTCGCCGTTTCCGCGCCTCTGCGCGGTTCCGCCTGCTCGCCCCCGTCGTGCTCAGCCTGCTGGTGCAGGTTCCGGCGGCGATCGGCATCGCGATCTTCACGAACGTCGGGTGGACTGCGGGCCTGCTGCAGGTGCTGCTCGCAGCCGTGGGCCCGCTCGCGCTGCTCGGCGCGCGACGATGGCCGGGCGTCACCGTCGCCGTCGTCGCGGCAGCCGCGCTCGCCGACGTCGTGCTCGTGCCCGTCGCGGGTCCCCCGTACCTCGCGCTCGCCTTCGCCATCGTCATCGCCGTCGCGCGCGGCGCCGTGGCGTGGGCCGTCGCGGCGGTGGCGACCGGTTGGGTCGCGGCCGTCGTGCTGGTGTCGCTCTGGGGCGAGCCGTGGCATCCGGTGCGCGTCGCCTTCACGACGCTCGCGCTCGCGGCGTGCTTCGGCATCGGCGCGTTCGTGCGCACGCGCGCCGAGCGCATGCGCCACTACCGGGCCGAGGCGCTGCAGCGGCGCCGCACCGCCGAGGAGCGCGAACGGGTGCGCATCGCCCGCGAGCTGCACGACGTCATCGGGCACGCGCTCTCGCAGATCAACGTGCAGGCCAGCGTCGGCCTGCACCTCATGGACCGCGACGCCGAACAGGCGCGCACCGCGCTCGCGAACATCAAGCAGACCTCGAAGACCGCGCTCGAGGAGGTGCGCAGCGTGCTCGGCGCGATCCGCAGCGACGCCGATGCGCCGCTCTCGCCGCAGGCCGAGCTCGCCGAGCTTCCTCGGCTCGTCGCGGGCGTCACGACCGCGGAGTTCGAGGCGACGCTCGATGATCGGCTCGGCGGCGACGCGCCCGGCCGCGCCGTGCAGTTCGCGGCCTACCGCATCATCCAGGAGGCGCTGACGAACATCGTGCGCCATGCGCGGGCGACGCACGCCGTCGTCGCGATCGAGCGCGTCGGCGACGAGCTGCGCCTCGAGGTCGTCGACGACGGCAGCTGGCTGCCCGCGGCCTCCGGCGAGGGGAGCGGCATCCTGGGCATGCGGGAGCGCGCGGCCCTGCTCGGCGGCACGGTGGAGGTCGCGCAGCTGCCCGACCGCGGCACGCGTGTCGAGGCGCGCCTGCCGTGGAGGGCGACGCCGTGATCCGGGTCGCGCTGGCCGACGACCAGCTGCTCGTGCGCGCGGGCTTCCGTGCGCTCCTCGAGGCCGAGCCCGGCATCGACGTGGTCGGCGAGGCGTCCACCGGCGCTGAGCTGCTCGAGATCGTGCGACGGCAGCCGGTCGACGTCGTGCTCATGGACATCCGCATGCCGGGCGGTGACGGGCTCTGGGCGACCGAGCAGATCGCCGCCGACCCCGCGCTCGCCGGCGTGCACGTCGTCATCGTGACCACGTTCGAGCTCGACGAGTACGTCGCGCGCGCGGTGCGGGCGGGGGCGAGCGGGTTCCTCGTGAAGGACACCGAGCCCGTCGACCTCATCCGCGCGGTGCGCGTCGTCGCGAGCGGCGAGGCGCTGCTCTCGCCCGGCGTCACGAAGCGCCTGCTCGAGCGCATGGCGACCGGACTCCGCGACGCGCCCGCCGCCGACCGCGAACGGCTCGCCGGACTCACCGAGCGCGAACGCGAGGTGCTACGGCTCGTGGGGCTCGGCCTCACGAACGACGAGATCGCCGCAGAACTCGTGCTCTCGCCGCTCACGGCCAAGACGCACGTGTCGCGCATCATGGCGAAGCTGCACGCGCGCGACCGGGTGCACCTCGTCGTCACGGCCTACGAGTCGGGGATCGTCGCGCCGGGCTGGCAGTAGTCCGCCCGTGCGGTCGTGCTCCCGCGGGAGCAGCCCAAGTGCCTCCCGGGGGCGGATTCGCCCGAAGCGCGCCACGACGAGACTCTGATCGACGGCCCGACCAGCGGGCCACGATCAAGGGATCTCCATCATGCTCTCCACCCTCGCCACGGCTACCGTGGTCGCACACGCCGGCCCATGGGCGGCCGGCTTCGGCTGGGTCTTCTTCCTCATCCCGCTCTTCTGGCTGCTCGTCGTCGGGCTCATCATCTTCGGTGTGAGCCGCGGACGCCGCCGGTACTGGGCGAACGGCGGGCCCGACGGCTACGGCCCGCCGTGGGCGCGCGGCGCGAGCGCCGAGCAGACCCTCGGCCAGCGCTTCGCGAACGGCGACATCGACGAGACCGAGTACCGCGCGCGCCTCGAGGTGCTGCGCGCGAACCGTCCGAGCGCCTAGCCCGCGAGCGTCGCAGGGACGAGGGGCGGATGCCGCGGCATCCGCCCCTCGTCGCATCGCGGTCAGTCGGGGAGCACCTCGCGCAGTGCTTCGGCCTGATGACGGTGCCCGATCGTCTCGAACGCGACCACCACCACGACGGGCGAGAAGGCCGCGATCAGGATGCCCGCCGGCAGGCTCGCCCCGCCGGCGACGGCGAGCACGGCGAGGGCCAGCACCGCGAGGCTCGCGACGAAGATCACGAGGTGGAACGGGTCGAACCGGCGCAGCAGGTACGAGTACAGCAGGAACAGCATGGCGAGGAACACCGCCACCGGCACCGCGATCGTGAGCAGTGCCTCGACGTCGGTGATGTGCGCCTCGCCCGCGATCGCATTCGCGGCGACGTGCAGGCCGGCACCGGTCGCGGCGAGCGACCCGAACACGACGATGTGCCCGTACCCCCACACGTACGAACGCGAGCGGTAGGCCGCGAGCAACCGCCCGGACGGCACCGTGAAGTAGCTCCACCACAGGCCGAACACGAGGAGCGTGCCGCCGAGCGCGACGCCGGCCGCCTCGGTCGACCACTGCTGCTCCTCGACGACGGCCGAGATCGCGAGGATCGTGCCGAGCACGATCTCGCCGAGCGTGATGATCACGAGCAGGCTGTACCGCTCGGCGATGTGGTGCGGATGCCACGGGGTCTCGCCCCCGCGACGCTCGGCGAACAGCGGCACGATCATCTCGCAGACCCCGAGCACGAACATGAGCCCGAGCGCGACGACGAGCGGCGGGTCGACGAAGATCATCGCGACCCACGCCACCTGGATGACGCCGAGGGAGATCGCGTAGCCGTGCGCGGTGCGCCGCGCGGAGGGGTCGTCGTGGGCGATGCGCAGCCACAGCGCGATCGTCGACACGCGCATGACGACGTAGCCGGCGATGACGACCGCGTTGTCGACGTGGTGGCCCTCGTCGATCGACTCGAAGAACTCCGGCAGCCCGAGGGCCAGCACGAGCACGCCGAGCATCTGCACCATGGTCGCGATGCGCAGGAACACGCCGTCGTTGTCGTAGGCGGAGGCGAGCCACGAGTAGTTGATCCACGCCCAGCAGATCGCGAACACGGCGAACGCGAACGCGATCGCGGCCGAGCCGAAGTGCCCGAGCTCGAGCAGGTGCGCGGCCTGGCTGCCGGCCTGGCTGAAGGCCACGACGAAGGTGAGGTCGTAGAGCAGTTCGAGCGGCGTCGCGGCGCGGTGCGCCTGGTTCGGGTCGCGGCCGACCATGCGGCGCAGGCGGTGGTGCAGCGGGGGCGGCGGGGCCTGGGTCATGGCGCTATCGTGACACGGCCGAGGCCCGCGACGAGCGGATGCCGCGGCATCCGTCGTGAGACGCACGCCGCCACGCGGCATCCGCTCGTCAGGTCGCGGGGTCAGCGCGAGAGCAGCAGCGCCTCGCCCTGGCCGCCGCCGCCGCAGAGCGCGACGGCCGCGCGACCGCCGCCGCGACGGGAGAGCTCGAGCGCGGCGTGCAGTGCGAGGCGCGCGCCCGAGGCGCCGATCGGGTGGCCGAGCGCGATGGCGCCGCCGTGGACGTTGACCGTGCTCGCGTCGAGGTCGAGGTCGCGCATGGACTGCAGGGAGACCGCGGCGAACGCCTCGTTGATCTCGACGAGGTCGAGATCGGAGGCCGCGAGGCCCTCGCGTTCGAGCGCGGCGGCGATCGCGTTGGACGGCTGCGAGTGCAGGGAGTTGTCGGGTCCGGCGACCTGGCCGGAGGCGCCGACGCGCGCGAGCCAGGGGAGTCCGCGGGATTCGGCCCACTCGCGGCTCGCGACGACGACGGCGGCCGCACCGTCGGAGATGGGCGACGAGTTGCCGGCCGTGATGGTGCCGCCCTCGGCGAAGGCGGGGCGCAGGCGCCCGAGCACCTCGGCGGTCGAGTCGGGGCGCACGCCCTCGTCGGCCGTGACGACGACGGGGTCGCCCTTGCGCTGCGGCACCTCGACGGGCACGATCTCGTCGTCGAAGAGGCCCTGCGCGGCGGCCTCGCCGGCCCGGCGGTGGGATGCCGCGGCGATCTCGTCCTGCTCGAGGCGCTCGATGCCGTATCGGCCGTTGAACCGCTCGGTGGACGCGCCCATCGACTCGCGGTCGAACGCGTCGGTGAGGCCGTCGTGCGCGGCGTGGTCGAGCATCTCGACGCTGCCGTAGGCCCAGCCCTTGCGGGAGCCGGGCAGCAGGAGGGGTGCCTGGGTCATCGACTCCTGGCCGCCGGCGACGACGACGGATGCCTCGCCGAGGCGGATGAGGCGCGCGGCGTCGGCGATCGCGACGAGGCCCGAGAGGCACACCTTGTTGATCGTGGTGGCGGGAACGCGCCACGGGATGCCCGCCGCGACCGCGGTCTGCTTGGCGGGGTTCTGCCCGGCGCCGGCCTGCAGCACCTGGCCGAGGATCACCTGGTCGACGTCGTCGGGGGAGATGCCGGCCTTCGCGAGCGCGCCGCGCACCGCGATCGCCCCGAGCTCGACCGCGTGCAGGCTGCCGAGGTTGCCGCTCATGCGGCCGAACGGGGTGCGGGCTCCGGCGATGATGACGACGTCGGTGGTGGGCATTCGGTGAACTCCTTCGTTCGAGGTCGCGGACGGGTTGCGTTCGCTCGGGTTCCGAGCCTATTGTACTTTCCTGAGACCTGAACCACCTGTCAGGTTCTCGCACCAGTCCCAGCCGTTCACTGTTGAGAGGCACTCCAATGCGGGTTACGAAGAAGTACCTCGCGACGGCCGTCATCGCCGCCGCGACCATTGCACTCGTCGGATGCGCGCCGAACGCGCAAGCCGGCGGCGACACCGGGTCGGGCGCGACGGGAGAGGCGGTCAAGGTCGCCATGCTCACGAGCCAGACCGGCCCGCTGGCCGCCTACGGCGCCGCGTACACCGCGGGCTTCGAGGCCGGCCTCGACTACGCGACCGACGGGACCGGCACGGTCGACGGCCGCGAGCTCGACATCGAGTGGGCCGACGACCAGGGCAACCCCGACACCGCGGTCTCCAAGGCCAAGGACTTCATCGGCCAGGGCTACCAGATCCTCGCGGGCACGGCCGCCTCCGGCATCGCCACCGCGCTCGCCGAACAGGCCGCGCAGAACGAGATCCTCTACATCTCGGGTCCGGCCGCGGCCGACGCGATCACGGGCGTCAACGAGTACACGTTCCGGTCGGGTCGCCAGACGTACCAGGACGTCGCGACCGCCGGCACCTTCATCGGCGACCCCGACGGCAAGAAGGTCGTCGTCTTCGCCCAGGACAACGCGTTCGGCCAGGGCAACCTCGCGGGCGTGCAGGCCGTGCTCGGCGGCCAGGGCGCGACCGTCGAGGGAGTGCTCGTCGCCGAGGACGCGACGGAGTTCACGCCGTTCGCCCAGCAGCTCATCGCCGCACAGCCCGACCTCGTCTTCGTGGCGTGGGCCGGCGCCTCGTCGGGCGCCATGTGGACCGCGCTCTCGCAGCAGGGCGTCTTCGACGCCGTGCCCGTCGTGACCGGCCTCGGCGACGTCGCCACCTACGGCGCCTACGGCGACGCGTCGAGCGACATCTCGTTCCTCAACCACTACTTCGGCGGCGCAGCGGGCACCGACGCCGAGGCCGCGATGATCGAGCACCTCGAGGCGGCGGGCGCCGAGGCAGACCTCTTCTCGCCCGACGGGTTCGTCGCCGCGCAGATGATCGTGCAGGCCGTCCGCGAAGGCGGGGACACCGTCGACGGCATGATCGACGCGCTCGAGGGCTGGACCTTCGACTCCGTGAAGGGCGAGATCACGGTGCGCGCCGAGGACCACGCGATGATCCAGCCGATGTACCAGGCGAAGCTCGTCAAGAGCGGCGACACCTGGGTGCCCGAGCTCGTCGACACGATCGACGCCGAGCAGGTCGCACCGCCGGTCGCCGGGGAGTGAGCCGGCCCTCGGTCGGCTGCACCGCTGCGGCCGACCGAGGCACGAGCTCCTCGCACGACCATGCACCCGACTCCCACCCCCGACACCGAGGGAAGCACCCATGACCGACCATCCGATGCTCGAGCTCGAGCACGTCGGCCTCCGCATCGGCGGCGCGCGGATCCTCCACGACGTCTCCCTCGCGGTGCGCCGGGGCGAGATGCTCGGCGTGATCGGCCCGAACGGCGCAGGCAAGACGACGCTGTTCAACGTGATCTCGGGCGTCATGCGACCCACCGAGGGCGCCGTTCGCCTCGACGCGCACGACGTCACGCGCGAGCCGATCCACCGCAGGGCCGCCGCGGGCCTCGGCCGCACGTTCCAGACGTCGAGCCTGTTCCCCGCACTCACCGTGCTCGAGAACGTGCGGCTCGCGGCCCAGGCGCACGCCGGCGGCGCGACATCCGTGCTCCGGATGCCGCGGCGCACCGACGACGCCACCGAAGCCGCACTGGCCGCGCTCGACGAGGTCGGCCTGGCCGGCCGGGCCGACGCCGAGGCCGCGGGCCTCGCGCACGGCGAGAAGCGCAAGGTCGAGATCGCGATGCTCATCGCGATGGACCCGAAGGTCGTGCTGCTCGACGAGCCGATGGCCGGCGTCGCCTCGGGCGACGTGCCCGCGATCACCGAAGTCATCCGGGGCCTGCACCACGGCGGCCGCACCGTGCTCATGGTCGAGCACCACATGGACGTGGTGCTGGGCCTCGTCGACCGCGTCGCGGTCATGCACCACGGCGAGCTCCTCGCCGCAGAGACCCCGGAGGCCGTCATGGCGAACCCCCTCGTGCAGTCCGCCTACCTCGGGGAGGCGGTGTGAGCGAGCCGATCCTCGTCGTCGAGCGCCTCTCGGGGCGCATCGCCGGCCAGCAGGTCGTCGAGGACGTCTCGTTCGAGGTGCCCGCGACCGGCGTCACCGCCCTGCTCGGCCGCAACGGTGTCGGCAAGACCTCGACGATCAGGTCGATCCTCGGCCTCATCGAGCGCACGGGCGAGGTCCGGCTCGACGGCCGGCGCATCGACCGGCTGCCGACGCACCGCATCGTGCAGCGCGGCGTCGGGTACGTGCCCGAGGACCGCGAGGTGTTCGGAGCCCTGACCGTGGCCGAGAACCTGCGGCTCGCCGAGCGCGACGGCGCACCCCGCCGCGAGTTGATCGCGCAGCTGTTCCCCGACCTCGTCGCGCGTCGCGCGCAGCGCGCCGGCACCCTCTCGGGCGGCCAGCAGCAGATGGTCTCGCTCGCGAGGGCGCTCGTGAACGAGAACCGCATCCTGCTCGTCGACGAGCCGACGAAGGGCCTCGCCCCCAAGCTCGTCGACGAGGTCGCCGATGCGCTCGCCGAGGCCGCGAAGGCCGTGCCGATCCTGCTCGTCGAGCAGAACCTGCACGTCATCCGCAAGCTCGCCGACCGCGTCGTCGTGCTCTCGGGCGGTCGCGTCGTGTTCACGGGCGCGGCGACCGACCTGCTCGACGACGACGAGCGCATCCACCGCTACCTCGGCGTGCACGACGCCGCCGACACCCCGACCGACGCCCCGACCGCCACGCCGACGGCTGCCGCCGTCGGTGCGACCCGCGCCGCAGCCGACCCCCTGGAGGAGACCCGATGAGCACCCTGCTCCTGCTCGTCATCACCGGACTCGGGCTCGGCGCCCTCTACTTCCTCGTCGCGAGCGGGCTCTCGCTCATCTACGGGCTCATGGGGGTGCTGAACTTCGCGCACGGCTCGTTCCTCACGATCTCGGCGTTCCTCGGCTGGGAGGTCGGGCGCCGCGTCTCCGACGGCACGTGGTGGGGGCTCGCCGTCTCGGCGTTCGTCGGCATCGCGGTCGGCGCGATCGTCGCGGCCCTCACCGAGTACCTCCTCATCCGCCGGCTGTACGAACGGCACATCGAGCAGGCGCTCGTGACCGTCGGCCTCTCGCTCGCGACGGTCGCACTCTTCGAGGGCATCTGGGGCACCGACCCGATCTACACCGAGAAGCCCGACTGGCTCGGCCAGACCACCGAGATCCTCGGCGCGAAGATCCCGAACGACCGGTTCCTGCTCATCGCGTGCGCGGTGCTCGTGCTCGGCGGCATCGTGCTCTTCCTGAAGCGCACGCGGTACGGCCTCATCATCCGCGCGGGCGTCGAGAACCGCTCGATGGTCACCGCACTCGGCATCGACGTGCGTCGCTCGTTCACCCTGGTCTTCGCGATCGGCGGCGCCGCGGCCGGCCTCGGCGGCGTGCTCGCGTCGGTCTACTACGGGTACGTCTCGGCGCACCTCGGCTCGACGCTGCTCATCTTCGCGTTCATCGTCACGGTCATCGGCGGCCTCGGTTCCCTCACGGGCGCCGCCGTCGCCTCGGTGCTCGTCGCGGTGCTCCAGCAGTTCGCCAACTTCTACCTCGGCGGCACGGGCGACCTGGTGGTCGTGGTCGCGCTCGCCGCGGTGCTGCTCGTCCGCCCGCGCGGACTCATGGGGAAGGTCGCCTGATGCACTCGCCTGACACCGATCGGCAGACGACGGATGCCGCGGCACCCGGATCCACGAACGAGGCCGCGGCGCCCGGCACCGCGACAGCAGGCGCCGAGACGACCGCCGAGACGACCGCCGAGACGACCGGCCGGGCGTCGCGCCCCGCAGGAGCGGCGGACGACGGGAAGTCGCGCGCCGCGGCATCCGTTCGACGTCCGAGGTGGCTGCTCGTCGGCGGCCTCGCGCTCGTGGTGATGCTCGCCGTGCTGCCGCTGCTCGCGATCGACATCCCGGGCGTGCTGCCCGGACCGACCTACACGCCGGGCACGCTGCAGCTGCTGGCCTACGCGATGCTCATCGCCGCGCTCTCGCTCAGCTACCGCATGATGTTCGGCCTGGCCGGGCTGCTCTCGTTCGGGCACGCGCTGTTCTTCGCGGCAGGCGCCTACGGGCTCGGAATGTCGCTCGAGGCGTTCGCGCCGGTCGAGTGGCCGAGCGAGCTCATCTTCGTGGTCGCGATCGGCGTGACGCTGGTGTTCGGGCTCGTGCTCGCGGCCTCGGTCGGGGCGCTCGCACTGCGAGTCACGGGCATCTCGTTCGCGATGGTCACGCTCGCGTTCGCCCAGGCCGGGTCGGTGATCATCCGCCGCAACCCGGGCGGAGCGACCGGCGGCGACGAGGGCCTCGCGCTCGACATCTCCAACGTTCCCGATGCCCTCGTGGGCGTGTTGAACACGCGCAACCTCTACTGGGTCGCGCTCGGCGTGCTCGTGTTCGTCTACCTCGTCGTGCTGTGGGTCGAGCGGAGCCGTGCGGGCCACGTCGCCGAGGCCACTCGCGAGAACGAGCTCCGCGTGCGGGTCATCGGCCTCCGCCCGTACACCGTCAAGCTGCTCGTGTTCGTCGTCGCCTCGGTGCTCGCCGCGATCGCGGGCATGGGCTACCTGCTGCTGCAGTCGGGCGCCTCGCCGCGCGTCGCGACGGCCGACTTCACGCTCACCCTGCTCGTCATCGTCGTGCTCGGCGGGGTGGGCTATCGGTGGGGTGCGATCGTCGGCGGTATCGTCTACACACTGCTCGACCAGCGGCTCACGGCGCTCGCGGGTTCCGACTTCATCGCCGGGCTGCCCGCCGTGCTCCGCGTGCCGCTGTCCGAGCCGCTGTTCATCCTCGGGACGCTGTTCATCCTCGTGGTGCTCTTCCTGCCCGGGGGCATCGCCGGGATCCCGCAGCGCATCCGCACGGGCCGCAAGCAGCACCCCGCCGAAGGGGAGGAGACCACCGATGCCTGACGGCCTGCACACCCTCGGACGCTGGACCCGGGACCGGGCCCGCGCGACGCCGGAGCGCGTCGCGATCGACGACCGGGGCGTCGCGCTCACCTACCGGGAGCTCGACGCGAGGGCCGAGCGCCTCGCCGACGCCTTCCGCGTCGCCGGGTACGCGATCGGCGACCGCATCGCCTCGATCACGGGCAACAGCGCCGACCACGTCGTGCTCTTCTTCGCCTGCGCGAAGGCCGGGCTCACGCTCGTGCCGCTGTCCTGGCGGCTCGCGCCGCGCGAGCTCGCCGAGCAGCTCGAGATCGCCGAACCGGCCCTGCTCCTCGTCGAGGACGAGTTCGAGTCGCTCGCGAAGGCGACGTCGGGCCGACTCGCCAGGCGCATCCCGAACGCGCCGCTCGGCGCCCACGGGGTCGAGGCCGAGGTGCCCGCACCGGCGGGTCCGGTCGGCCGCGAGGCGGCCGCGGTCCGGGCGGACGTGGCGCTGCGCCGCGACGTCGCCGACGACGACGCACTCCTCATCATCTTCACGTCGGGCACGACCGCGCGCGCCAAGGGCGCAGTGCTCACGCACCTCAACTGCTTCTGGACCAACCTGTCGCTCTCGCGCATCGCCGAGATCCGGGCCACCGACACCGTGCTCGCGGTGCTGCCGCAGTACCACGTCGGCGGATGGAACATCCAGCCCCTGCTCGCCTGGTGGACCGGCGCGACCGTCGTGCTCGAGCGCACGTTCGATCCGGGTCGTGTGCTGCACCTCATCGAGGACCGCCGCATCACGACCATGATGGGCGTGCCCGCGAACTACCTCTTCCTCGCCCAGCACCCCGACTTCGCCGGCACCGACCTCTCGAGCCTCGAGCACGCGATCGTCGGCGGTGCGCCGATGCCGCCCGCCCTGCTGCGCACCTGGCATGCGCGCGGCGTCGCGCTCTCGCAGGGCTACGGCCTCACCGAGGCGTCGCCGAACGTGCTCTGCCTGCCCGACGAGGACGCCCGCACCCACGCGGGTTCGGCCGGACGGCCCTACCCGCACGTCGACGTCGCAGTCGCCGACCCGGTCACCGGCGAGCACCTCGACAGCGAGGCCGAGGGGGAGCTGCTCGTGCACGGGCCGTCGGTCTTCGCGGGCTACCACCGCGACCCCGTCGCGACCGGTGCGGCCCTCGTCGACGGCTGGCTCCGCACGGGCGACCTCGTGCGGCGCGACGACGACGGCTACTACACGATCGTCGACCGCATCAAGGACATCTACATCTCGGGCGGCGAGGGCGTCGCGCCCGCCGAGGTGGAGGCCGTGCTCATGGCGCACCCCGCGGTCGCCGACGTCGCGGTCGTCGGGGTTCCCGACGAGCGCTGGGGCGAGTCCGGCGTCGCCTGGGTCGTGCTCCAGCGGGGCAGGCTCACGGATGCCGCCGAGCTCATCGAGTTCGCCTCAGCCTCGCTCGCGCGGTACAAGGTGCCGCGCCGCGTGCACGTCATCGACGAGCTCCCTCGTTCGACGGCGGGAAAGGTGCTGCGCCGTGCGCTCGTCGATCGAGACGCCTCCGGCCGGGAACTCTCCTCCGAAGCAACCGTCCCCGAACCATCCGACCGTGACGCATCGAAAGACGAGGTCCGCAGATGAGCGCCAAGCCGCGCACCGCCCGTGGCGAGCAGACGCGTCGCAAGCTGCTGGTGGCCGCCGAGCGCGTGTTCAGCGAGCACGGGTACCACGAGGCATCCGTCTCGCGCATCACCGACCGCGCCGGCGTCGGCCAGGGCACGTTCTACCTGTACTTCGCGACGAAGCTCGACATCTTCGACGAGCTCGTCGAGGACCTGAACCAGCGCGTGCGGCAGGCCATGAGCGAGGGCGCGAGAGGCGCTGCGAACCGGCTCGACGCCGAGCGAGCGGGCTTCGAGGCGTTCTTCCGCTTCACCGCGGAGCATCCGGCGCTGTACCGCGTCGTGCGCGAGGCCGAGCTCGTCTCGCCCGACGCACTGCGCCTGCACTACACGCGCATCGTCGAGGGGTACATCGACGGCCTGCGCGACGCAGCGGCCGACGGCGAGATCGGCGACATCGACCCCACGGTCGCGGCCTGGGCGCTCATGGGCATCGGCGAGATGATCGGCATGCGCTGGGTGCTCTGGGGAGACCCCGACGCCGAGCCCGGCGACGACGCCGACCCGACCGCGAGCGGCACCCGCGAGGTGCCCCAGCACGTGCTCGACGAGATGATGCGCTTCATCGGGGGAGCGCTCGGCCGGCCCGAACTGGCCGCCGGCCGCACAGCGACGGGGCGCGCGGATGCGCCAGAGAAGGGGGAATCGTGATCGACCTCAGCGGACGGCGCGCCGTCGTGACCGGCGGTGCGAGCGGCATCGGCGAGGCCTGCGCGCGGGCCTTCGCCGAGGCGGGGGCGCACGTCGTCATCGCCGACCTGAACGGCGAGGCCGCCGCTCGCGTGGCCGCCGAACTGGGCGGCGAGGCATGGCAGGTCGACCTCGGAGACACCGCCGCGCTCGCCGACCTCGACCTCGAGGCCGACATCCTCGTGAACAACGCCGGCATCCAGCACGTGCGGCCCATCGAGGACTTCGAGCCCGAGCGGTTCGCGCTCATCATGCGGCTCATGCTCGAGTCGCCGTTCCTGCTCATCCGGGCCGTGCTGCCCGGCATGTACGCGCGCGGCTTCGGCCGGGTGATCAACGTCTCGAGCGTGCACGGCCTGCGCGCCTCGCCGTTCAAGTCGGCGTACGTCGCCGCGAAGCACGGCCTCGAGGGCCTCTCGAAGGTGACCGCGCTCGAGGGCGGGCCGCACGGGGTGACGTCGAACTGCATCAACCCCGGATATGTGCGCACGCCACTCGTCGAGCGGCAGGTCGCCGACCAGGCGATCGCGCACGGCATCCCCGAGTCCGAGGTGCTGCCGAAGGTCATGCTCACCGAGTCCGCGGTGAAGCGCCTTGTCGAACCCGCCGAGGTCGCGAGCCTGGCGCTGTGGCTCGCAGGCCCCGACGCGGGCATGGTCACGGGCGCGAGCTACACGATGGACGGCGGATGGAGCGCACGATGACCGCCACGATCGCATCGACCTCGTTCGCGGCGCCGGTCGCGGGCGGCCGCCTCGCGGGCGGGCAGTGGCATCCGGATGCCGCGGGCACGCCGGTGCTCGCGGTGCACGGCATCACGGCCACCCACCGCAGCTGGGACCTGTTCGCCGAGGCGCTGCCCGACCGCCGCGTGATCGCGCCCGACCTGCGCGGACGCGGACGCAGCAACGCGCTGCCGGCCCCGTACACGCTCGTGCAGCACGCCGACGACCTCGCCGCCGTGCTCGACGCGCTCGGGGTCGACCGGGTGCACGTCGTCGGCCACTCGATGGGCGCGTTCGTCTCGGTGCGGTTCGCCGAACGCCACCCCGACCGCGTCGCGGGCCTCTCGCTCGTCGACGGCGGACTGCCCGTGCCCAATCCCGACGGCATCCCCGCCGACGAACTGCCGGCGGTGCTGCTCGGGCCGGCGCTCGAGCGCCTCTCGATGACGTTCCGCAGCCGCGCCGACTACGTCGCCTTCTGGCGCCGGCATCCGGCCCTCGGTCCGTACTGGAGCGACGCGATCGAGGCGTACGTCGACTACGACGTCGACGGCCGGGAGCCGGCGCTGCGCAGTTCGGCGAACGCCGACGCCGTGGCCGTGAACGCCGTCGAGCTCGACGGCTCGGGAGGCTACACCGCCGCGCTCGCCGCACTGCCCGGGCCGGTCGACGTGTTCCGCGCACCCCGCGGCCTGCTCGACGAGGCCCCGCTCTACCCCGAGGGGCTCATGGCGCGATGGGCCGAGCGGATGCCGCAGGTCGTCGTGCACGAGATCCCCGACGTCAACCACTACACGATCGTCATGTCCGACCGAGGCGCGGGTAGCGTGATCCCTGTGATCCGCGCCCGCATCGAGGCGGCCGAAACACAGGAAGGTGCAACGTGACACTCGACAAGGTCGTCGGGTCCGCTCAGGAGGCGGTCGCCGACATCCCATCCGGAGCCAGTCTCGCCGTCGGCGGATTCGGGCTCTGCGGCATCCCCATGGTGCTGATCCAGGCCCTGCTCGACGCGGGCGTCGACGACCTCAGCGTCGTCAGCAACAACTGCGGCGTCGACGACTGGGGGCTCGGCGTGCTGCTGGCGAACCGCCGCATCTCGAAGATGACCTCGTCGTACGTGGGCGAGAACAAGGAGTTCGAGCGGCAGTACCTGACGGGCGAGCTCGAGCTCGAGCTGACCCCGCAGGGCACGCTGGCCGAGAAGCTGCGCGCAGGCGGCAGCGGCATCGCCGCGTTCTTCACGCAGACGGGCGTCGGCACGCAGGTCGCCGAGGGCGGCCTGCCGCGCCGCTACCACCCCGACGGCACGATCGCCGTCGCCAGCCCCGTGAAGCCCGTGCAGTCCTTCGACGTCGCCGGCGTCTCGCGAGAGTTCGTGCTCGAGGAGGCCATCACGACCGACTTCGCGCTCGTGCACGCCCTCAAGGGCGACCGGTTCGGCAACCTCGTCTTCGACAAGTCGGCGCGCAACTTCTCGCCGCTCGCCGCGATGGCCGGCCGGGTCTGCATCGCCCAGGTCGAGCAGGTCGTCGACGCCGGAGAGCTCGACCCCGATGCCGTGCACCTGCCGGGCATCTTCGTCGACCGCATCGTCGTGGTCGGCTCCGACATCGAGAAGCGCATCGAGCGCCGCACCGTGCGAGAGGGGAACTGACATGGCGCTCACGCGTTTCGAGATGGCCGCAAGGGCGGCCCGCGAGCTCTCCGACGGCTCCTACGTGAATCTCGGCATCGGCCTGCCGACGCTCGTACCGAACTACGTGCCCGACGGGGTGACCATCCTGCTGCAGTCCGAGAACGGCATCCTGGGCGTCGGCCCGTACCCGGCCGACGACGCCGTCGACCCCGACCTCATCAACGCGGGCAAGGAGACCGTGACCGTGCTGCCCGGCGCCGCGTACTTCGACTCTGCGACGAGCTTCGGCATGATCCGCGGCGGCAAGATCGACGCGGCGATCCTCGGGGCCATGCAGGTCTCCGCCGCGGGCGACCTCGCGAACTGGATGATCCCCGGAAAGATGGTCAAGGGCCCCGGCGGCGCGATGGACCTCGTGCACGGCGCCCGCCGCAAGATCGTGCTCATGGAGCACGTCGCGAAGGACGGCTCGCCGAAGATCGTGCACGAATGCTCCCTGCCGCTCACGGGCAAGCGCGTCGTCGACCGCATCATCACCGACCTCGCCGTGATCGACGTCACGCCCGACGGGCTCGTGCTCGTCGACTGCGCGCCCGGGGTCACGGTCGACGAGGTCGTCGCCGCGACCGAACCGCCGCTCGACACGTCGGCGGTCGCCTGACATGGTCGAGACGCTCCTCCCGGGCATCCGAGCGCGCTCGGTGGTCACGCCGCGCCTGACGGCCAACGTGCTCGAACGCGAGGCGGATGCCGCATCCGCCGCCTCGCGCACGGTGCTGTTCGTGCACGGCAACGTCTCGTCGTCGCTGTTCTGGCAGCCGACGATGCTCGGCCTGCCCGGCGACATCCGGGCCCTCGCGGTCGACCTGCGCGGATTCGGCGACAGCCAGGCGCTGCCCGTCGACGCGACGCGCGGCGTGCGCGACTTCTCCGACGACGTGGCCTCGGTGGTCGACGCGCTCGGCCTCGGCGCCGTGCACGTCGTCGGCTGGAGCATGGGCGGCGGCGTGGCGATGCAGCTGCTGCTCGACCGACCCGATCTCGTGGCGAGCCTCACGCTGCAGTCGACCGTCTCGCCGTACGGCTTCGGCGGCACCGCGCTCGATGGCTCCCTGCTGGTGCCGGATGCCGCGGGCACGGGCGGCGGGGGAGCGAACCCCGACTTCGTGGCGCGCCTCGCGGCGGGCGACCGCAGCGATGAGCCCGGATCTCCACGCGCGGTGTACCGCTCGAGCTACGTCGCTCCCGGATTCGTCTCGGAGCACGAGGACGTCTGGGTCGAGTCGATGCTCTCGACGGTCACGGGCACCGATCACTATCCGGGCGATGCGGCGCCCTCCGAGCACTGGCCGGGCTTCGCCCCCGGCCGGCGGGGCGTGCTGAACACGATGGCGCCCACGGTGTTCGACACGAGCGGCATCGCCGACCTCGCGGTCAAGCCGCCGCTGCTCTGGATCCACGGTGCCCAGGATGCGATCGTCGGCGACGCCTCGTTCTTCGACCTCAACCAGCTCGGGGCGGCCGGCATCATCCCCGGTTGGCCGGGCGACGAGGTCGCGCCGCCCCAGCCGATGGTGTCGCAGACGCGGGTCGTGCTCGGCCGCTACGCGGCAGGCGGCGGCGCGGTCACCGAGGTCGAGCTCGACGGATGCGGGCACTCGCCGCACTTGGAGCACCCGGAGGCGTTCCGCGAGGCGCTGCTCGGTCTCATCGGGTGACTCGGTGCAGGTGAGCGAGTTCACGAACGACGTGGGCGTCGAGGTGGTCACGATCATCGCTCCCTTCACCTTCGGCGTCGGGCACGTCTGAGATCGGGGCGCCGGTTCGCCACGTCGCAGCCGACGCCCCGTCCCGCGGAAGTAGACTCGACCTGTGCCTGCTGTGAATCTCGGAATGCCGAAAGTCCCCGAAGTCCTGGCCCCGCGACGCAAGTCCCGCCAGATCAAGGTGGGCAAGGTGCTCGTCGGCGGCGATGCCCCCGTGAGCGTGCAGTCGATGACGACGACGCCCACGACGAACATCAACGCGACGCTGCAGCAGATCGCCGAGCTGACGGCATCCGGATGCGACATCGTGCGAGTCGCCGTGCCGAGCCGCGACGACGCCGAGGCGCTGCCGATCATCGCCAAGAAGAGCCAGATCCCGGTCATCGCCGACATCCACTTCCAGCCGAACTACGTGTTCCAGGCGATCGACGCCGGCTGCGCCGCGGTGCGCGTGAACCCGGGCAACATCCGCAAGTTCGACGACAAGGTCGGCGAGATCGCGGCCGCGGCGAAGGCCGCGGGCGTGAGCCTGCGCATCGGCGTGAACGCGGGCTCGCTCGACCCCCGCCTGCTCGAGAAGTACGGCAAGGCGACGCCGGAGGCGCTCGTCGAGTCGGCCGTCTGGGAGGCGTCGCTCTTCGAGGAGCACGACTTCCACGACTTCAAGATCTCCGTCAAGCACAACGACCCGATCGTCATGGTCAAGGCCTACCGCCTGCTCGCCGAGCGCGGCGACTGGCCCCTGCACCTCGGCGTGACCGAGGCGGGCCCCGAGTTCCAGGGCACCATCAAGTCGGCGACGGCCTTCGGCATCCTGCTCGGCGAGGGCATCGGCGACACCATCCGGGTCTCCCTCTCGGCGCCGCCCGCGCAGGAGGTCAAGGTCGGCCTGCAGATCCTGCAGTCGCTGAACCTCCGCGAGCGCAAGCTCGAGATCGTCTCGTGCCCGTCGTGCGGCCGTGCACAGGTCGACGTCTACAAGCTCGCGAACGACGTGACCGACGGCCTCGAGGGCATGACCGTGCCGCTGCGCGTCGCCGTCATGGGATGCGTCGTGAACGGACCCGGCGAAGCGCGCGAGGCCGACCTCGGCGTGGCATCCGGCAACGGCAAGGGCCAGATCTTCGTCAAGGGCGAGGTCATCAAGACCGTGCCCGAGTCCGAGATCGTCGCGACGCTCATCGAGGAGGCGAACCGCATCGCCGACGAGATGGGTGCGGATGCCCCGGTCGGCAGCCCGCAGGTGCTGACGCCGTAGGCGCCCGGCTCAACGTGGGCCGATGAGCGCCCGCAGCCGAGAGGTGTCGGGCGCGAGCGCGTGCGCGACGGCGACCGCCGAGCGCACGGCGCTCTCGTGCGAGTCCACGTCGTGCATGTACAGCCCGGCGAGCCAGAGCCCGTGCGCGCCGTTCAGCCCCTTGAGCCTCGACTGCGCGTCGAAGTACTCGGGCGTGATCATGCCGTGCTCGTACGTAGCGAGCGCGTACACCTCGTCGGGCAGTTCGTCGTCGTGGGTCACCCAGCTCTTGAAGACGGGCAGGCCGCGCCGCGGATTCCACACGGTCAGCGAGCTGTGCGCGCCGTCCCACCTGGCGTTCACGACCGACCAGGATGCCTCGTGCGGCGGCATGAACCGAGCGTCGCCGTGGATCGCGATGCGGGTCTCGAACGTGCGGAACCGCTCGAGCTGGGTGCGGGTGCGATCCAGTCCGGGCAGTTCCGCGATGAGCTCGGCCGCCTGCCTGGGGTTGCAGGCGAGCACCAGCCGGTCGAACTCGTGCACGCTCCCGTCGGCGGCGGTGACCCGGTAGGCGTCATCGGCGCGCGTGATGCGGGTGATCGCGGCATCCGTTCTCACCCGCGTCCGTTCGAGCGAGGCCGCGAGGGCGTCGACGTAGACCCGGAGGCCGCCCGGGATCTCGCTCTGCACGGGCGCTCGCAGGCCGCTCGTCGCGTTGACGCCGAGGTAGTGGAACGCGTTCACGGCCGCGAATCCGAGGAACTCCTCGCGCTCGACGCACCAGAATGCGAGCAGCAGCGGCACGAGGAACTCGTCGATGAACGGCTTCGGCAGGCGTGCCTGCTCGAGGTACTCCGCCACGGTGACGGTCGAGTCGCGCCGCGCGAGGAACTCGGGCAGGGGGTCGAGGAACGAGCGGAACCGAAGGAGGGTGCCGATCGCGTCGGGCGCGAGCGAGGGGAACGTGACCCGCGCACCTCGGATCGGGGGCATCGCGAGCGATCGGCTCGCGCGCGTGTCGGTCAGGGTGAGCGTCGCGGCGTACGACTCGCGCTCGACGCCGAGCGCGTCGAGCAGCCGGTTGAACGTCGCGTAGGCCGAACCGGGGGAGAAGAACTGGAAGCCGGCGTCGACCTCGACCGGTCGCCCGTCGACCTCGATCGTGCGCGTGTCGGCGTGCCCGCCGAGTCGGTGATCGCGCTCGAAGAGCGTGACCTCGTGCGCCTCGTCGAGCAGCCACGCGGTGACGAGGCCCGCGGCGCCGGCGCCGATGACGCCCACTCTCATGGGAGGGCGGGTTCGGTCGATCGGCGGAGTCGGCGCACGCGCTCACGATAGCCCGCGGCGGTCGACGGGGGAGCGCGACGCGTCGCCGGGTTGACTTCTCCGCCATAGCGATATATCGTTGACCCATCACAGAAGTTCTGTGAGTCATCTTCCAACCGAACGGAAAGGAGTTCGCACATGTCACGCGAACACTTCATCGAAGCAGACTTCCGCGGTGCCGCACGCCGTCACGACCGGATGTCCCACCAGTACCCCCAGCGCGGCGAGGGCCGCTTCCACCACGACCCCGGCTTCGGCCGCCCGCATCACGGGCCCGGCGCCTGGGGCGACTTCCCGGGCGGCCCCGGCGGCCCCGGATTCGGGTTCGGCCCGGGCGGCCGCGGCGGACGCCGTCGCTCGAAGGGCGACGTACGCGCGGCGATCCTCTCGCTGCTCGCCGAGAACCCGAGCAACGGCTACGCCATCATCAAGGCCGTCGCCGACAAGACCGAGGGCGCCTGGCGCCCGAGCCCCGGATCGGTGTACCCGACCCTCCAGCAGCTCGTCGACGAGGGCCTCATCGTGGCGGTCGGCGAGGGGCGCAAGACCGAGTTCCAGCTCACCGACGACGGTCGCGCCTACGTCGCCGAGCACGAAGACGAGATCGCCGGCGCCTGGGCATCCGTGCCCAAGCCGAGCGAGTCGGCCACCGAGCTCTTCCAGGCGGTCGGCAGGCTCATGGGCGTGGTCGGCCAGTTCCGCCACGGGGCGACCGACGAGCAGCGCGCGGCCGCGACCGCGAAGCTCGACGAGACGCGCAAGGCGCTCTACCTGATCCTGGCGGAGTAGTCCGAACCCGCAACGATCGATGCGCGGCATCCTGCGCCGGATGCCGCGCATCGCCGTGCCGGCTCTGATCGCGCCCGCTCGCCCGGCGGGCGCTCACCGTTATCGATTCGTCGTGCAGTTCGGATCGCGACTTACTCGGCCTCAGTACCATCGGGTCTCATGCGATTCCTGCCCATCGGTCCGCCACTCATCGCAATGCTGCTGGTCGTCGCGCTCTCCGGCTGCGCCGGCGAGCAGGCGACGGCTTCGAACGCGACGCCGAGCGCGACCGCTGAGCCCGCGACGCCGTCCGCAGAGCCCGCGGAAAGCGGACCCCAGAGCGCGTTCGGGGGTGACTGCGACGCGGTCGCGCCGGCCGAAGAGATCGCCGACGCGACGGGCGTGAGCGCGGTGCTGCAGCCGCGAGCAGACGACGGCAGCGCGAGCGACTGGTCGGTCGTCTCCCTCGGCGGCATCCGGTGCGTCTGGATCGACTCGGCCGGCAACGGCGCATGGGTCACCGCGATCCCCGTGGCGGCCGTCGCACCCGAGGTCGTCGACGCGGCCTCCGAGGGTCAGCCGTACTGCTACGGCTCAGGCTGCTCCTTCAGCGAGATCGTCGGCGACTGGTGGTTCGCGGGCGTCGTCTCCACCGGGCCGGATTCGGGCTCGCCGGCCGAAGCGGCCGTCGGCGCGCTCGTCGACGGCTTCGCGAGCCGCGCCGGTGCCGTCGCCGCCGTGGTCCCGACGGCGGCACCCGGCACGTGGTCGTCGGTTCCCGACTGCGCCACGTTGGATCTCGAGGTCGCGACGGTCGACGACACCGGGCTCGACCTCGACGCGAGTCCCGGCAACGGCCCCGCAGAAGCCGGCCCGGGCGTCTACGGCGCACTCAGCGCGACCGGCTCCTCGAGCTGCCTGTGGACCAAGGACGCTGTCCTGGTCTCGACCGCGCTGCTGCCGGGCGGGCAGTGGGTGCTCGACCGTCTCGCCGCTCGTGCTGGTGCGTCGGAGGTCGTGGTCCCGGGCGGCAGCGATGCGCTGCTCCTCCCCGACGCGGGCGATGCATCGGAGGTGGCGGGGCTGTACCTGACCGACGGGGTCAACCTCGTCTTCGGTCGGAGCGCAGATCTCACCACCGAACAGCTGGGTGCGATGCTCGGCTCGATCCTGGCAGCGGTCGAGGGCAGCTGAGCCCCGCCCGCGTCGGCGTTTCGGTCGCGGCATCCGTCGCTCACTAGAATCATCGGGTGCCCACACGCCTCTCCAACTACTTCCTCCGCACGCTCCGCGAAGACCCCTCCGACGCCGAGGTGGCCAGCCACCGCCTGCTCGTGCGCGCGGGGTACATCCGCCGACAGGCCCCGGGCGTGTTCGCCTGGCTGCCGCTCGGTCTCCGGGTCAAGGCGAAGATCGAGACGATCATCCGCGAGGAGATGACGAACGCGGGTGCGCACGAGGTGCACTTCCCGGCGCTGCTGCCTCGTGAGCCGTACGAGGCGACGGGCCGCTGGACCGAGTACGGCGACGGCCTCTTCCGCCTGCAGGACCGCAAGGGCGGCGACTACCTGCTCGCGCCCACGCACGAAGAGGTCTTCACCCTGCTCGTGAAGGACCTCTACAACTCCTACAAGGACCTGCCCCTCTCGATCTACCAGATCCAGGACAAGTACCGCGACGAGGCCCGTCCGCGCGCCGGCCTCCTGCGCGGCCGCGAGTTCACCATGAAGGACGCGTACTCGTTCGACATCTCCGACGAGGGCCTCGACGCGAGCTACCAGGCCCAGCGCGACGCCTACGAGCGCATCTTCACGCGCCTCGGCCTCGAGTACGTCATCGTGAAGGCGGATGCCGGTGCGATGGGCGGCTCGAAGAGCGAGGAGTTCCTGCACCCGACCCCCGTCGGGGAAGACACGTTCGTGCGCTCCGCGGGCGGGTACGCCGCCAACGTCGAGGCGTTCACGACCGTCGTGCCCGAGCCGACGTCGATCGAGGGGCTTCCCGAGGCCGAGGTCTTCGACTCGCCGAACACGCCCACGATCGCGACCCTCGTCGACCTCGCGAACGCGAACCACCCCCGTCCCGACGGGCGCGAGTGGACCGCTGCGGACACGCTGAAGAACGTCGTGCTCGCGCTCACCCACCTCGACGGCTCCCGCGAGATCGTCGTCGTCGGCCTGCCCGGCGACCGCGACGTCGAGATGAAGCGCGTCGAGGTGGCGTTCGCGCCCGCAGAGGTCGAAGCCGCCACCGAGGCCGATTTCGCGAAGCACCCCGGGCTCGTCAAGGGCTACATCGGCCCGTGGTCGCCCGAGGGCGCCGTGCTCGGCGAGGAGTCGAGCACCGGCATCCGCTTCCTCGTCGACCCCCGCGTCGTCGACGGCTCCGAGTGGATCACCGGCGCGAACATCGACCAGAAGCACGTCTTCGGCCTCGTCGCAGGGCGCGACTTCGTCGCCGACGGCACGATCGAGGCCTCGAACGTGCGCGCCGGCGACCCCGCCCCCGACGGCTCCGGTCCGGTCGAGCTCGCGCGCGGCATGGAGATCGGGCACGTCTTCCAGCTCGGCCGCAAGTACGCCGAGGTGCTCGGCCTCAAGGTGCTCGACGAGAACGGCAAGCTCGCGACCGTCACCATGGGCTCCTACGGTATCGGCGTCACGCGCATCCTCGCGATCATCGCCGAGGGCAACAACGACGAGAAGGGCCTCGTCTGGCCGGCCTCGATCGCGCCGTTCGACGTGCACGTCGTCGCCACCGGCCGCGACGCCGTCGCGTTCGAGCTCGCCGAGCAGCTCTCGGCCGAACTCGAGCGGGCGCGCCTCGACGTGCTTTACGACGACCGCCCGAAGGTCTCGCCTGGCGTGAAGTTCGGCGACGCCGAGCTCATCGGCGTGCCGCGCATCCTCATCGTGGGCCGCGGCGCGGCCGACGGCGAGGTCGAGCTCTGGGACCGCCGCACGGGCGAGCGCCAGACGCTCCCGGCAGCCGACGCGGTCGCGCAGCTCACGGCCTGACAAGCCGACCGCTCGCACATGCACGGCTTCCGCCGTGCATGTGCGAGGCTGGCGGCATGAGCGAGACGATGCCCGGCATCGAACCGGAGTCGCTTCCGTCGCAGCAGGCGGCGATGATCGAGCAGCTCGCGCGGGAGGCATCCGCTTCGGGACGCAACCGTGCGTTGGTCGCACGGATCCTCGCCGCCGGCGTGCAGCTGGGGCTCGACGACGCAGACCGGCTCGACCTGAAGATCACCGCGGCGGCGCTCGAGGAGATGCGCGAGGCGTTCCGCCTCTTCGCACCGTACGACGCCGTGCCGAAGGTCACCGTGTTCGGTTCGGCACGTACTCGGGCCGAGGATCCCGGCTATCGACAGGCGAACCAGGTCGCCGCGGCCCTCGCGCGCGACGGGTGGATGGTCGTCACCGGTGCCGGGCCCGGGATCATGGAGGCCGCCGGATCCGGTGCCGGTCCCAAGCAGTCGCTCGGCGTCTCGATCCGGCTGCCGTTCGAGGAGAGTCCCGACGCCGGCCTCGCCGAACCGAACCGGGTCACGATGAAGTACTTCTTCACCCGCAAGTTGATGCTGGTGAAGGAGTCGAGGGGGTTCGTCTGCCTGCCCGGCGGGTTCGGCACGCTCGACGAGGCATTCGAACTGCTCACGCTGCAGCAGACCGGCAAGGCCGAGCCCGTGCCGATCGTGCTGCTCGACGCGCCCGGCGGCGGGTACTGGCGCGCGCTCGCCGAGTTCGTCCGAGCCGAGCTCGGCGGCGGCGGATTCATCGCGCCCGATGACCTCGACCGCGTGCTGATCACCGATTCGGTCGATGCCGCGGTCGCCGAGATCACCGGGTTCTGGCGCAACTACGACTCGCTGCGCTGGGTCGGCGACCGTCTCGTGCTGCGCCTGAACGCCGAACCGAGCGATGCCGAGGTCGAGGCGCTGAACGATCGCTTCGGCGGCCTCGCCGCCTCGGGCCGCATCGAACACACCGGGCCGCTGGGGCCGGAGCGGGGCGACCACGACGCGCTCGCCAAGCCCAGGCTGGTGCTCCGCCTCGACCGGCACCGAGTGGGCGACCTGCATCGGCTGATCCGGGCGGTCAACGGCCTGGCGTCCGCGCCCGGCGCGGCCACGCCGCCGAGCGTCTAGCGGTCCTTGCCGATGACCGCCCCGGTCACACCTTGGCGAAGCGGGCCCGAGCGAAGCAGTAGACGCCGTACACGATGAGTCCGGCGCCCACCAGCCACAGGATCACCTGGCCGAAGGGGAGCACGGCGAGGCTCTTCAGTGCGGCGTCGAGGCCGCCGGCCTTCTCGGGGTCGTGCGTGAACGCGGCGACCACGAACAGCACGCCGACGACGGCCACGGCGACGCCCTTGGCGAGGTAGCCGACCAGGCCGAGCACTCGGACGCCGTCGCCGAGCCGACCGGCCGGCAGGGACAGATGCCGCTCGAAGGTCCGGCGCACGCCGCTCACCACGAAGCCGACTCCGATGCCGGCGACCGCGAGGCCGACGAGCACGAGCAGGAATACGCCGCCGGGCGTGGCGAGGAGGGTGGCGCTCAGGCTCGTCGTCGACTCGGAGGAGTCCGAGCTGCCGCCGAGCGCGTACACCGCCGCCGTGGCGCCGGTCGCGAAGTAGGCGACGGCGGTTCCCGCATCCTTCGCGCGTCGACCCCACTTCTGCTTCGCGTCCGGACCCTGCTCGAGGAACGCCTCGGCCACCTGCCACGCGCCGAGCGCGAAGAGGCCGAGCACGATCACCCAGAGCACGACCACCCCGAACGGGACGCGGGAGATCTGTTCCATGGCGCCGCCCTGGTCGGCCTCACCGCCGCCGGCTCCGACCGCCACGGAGACGGCGATCGCGCCGATCACGACGTGCACGAGGCCGAGCACCGCGAAGCCGGCTCGGGCCAGGATGCGGAACGTGCGAGAGCGCTGGGCAGCGCTCGCGGTCGACTTCAGGGTGTCCGGGGTCATCGGCACAGCGTATCGACGGCGACGTCCTGATCGCGGCCCCTTGCGCGGTGCCGCAGGTGAGGGTAACGGGCCGCCCGGCGGCCGGCCCGGTTACGTCGCGGCGCCGCGGGGTTCGCGCTCGCGACGCGCAAGATCACGTCACGCGCGGCCAGCGACATCCGCTAATCTAGAGAGTCGCCCGCACGTGGGGAGCGGCACTGAGAGCTGAATAGAGGAGGCCGGCGATGGATATCGACCTCAGCGTGCTTCGCATGATGGAGCGCGAGAAGGAGATCCCGTTCGACGAACTGGTGCAGATCATCGAACAGGCCATTCTCATGGCCTATCTCAAGCACACGCACCCTGACCAGCACGGTCACGCGAACCCCGACGGGGCGCGAGCCGAGCTCGACCGCAAGACCGGCCACGTGTCGGTGTTCGTGCCCGAGCTCGATGAAGAGGGCAACGTCATCGGCGAGAGCGAAGACAGCCCCACCGACTTCGGTCGCATCGCGGCATTCGCAGCGAAGCAGGTCATCAACCAGCGCCTTCGGGACCTGGCCGACGATGCGGTGCTCGGCGAGTTCCGCGGCCGAGAGGGCGACATCGTCGCCGGCATCATCCAGCAGGGTCCGAACCCGCGCATGATCCACATCGACCTCGGCACCGTCGAGGCGATCCTCCCGCCCGAGGAGCAGGTGCCCGGCGAGGAGTACCCGCACGGCCAGCGTATCCGCGTGTACGTCACGAGCGTCTCGAAGGGCACCAAGGGCCCCTCGATCACCGTGTCGCGCACGCACCCCGCGCTCGTGCGCAAGCTCTTCGCGCTCGAGGTGCCCGAGATCGCCAACGGCGTCGTCGAGATCGTCTCGCTCGCTCGCGAGGCCGGTCACCGCACCAAGATCGCCGTTCGCGCCAATCAGCCCGGCATCAATGCCAAGGGTGCGGCCATCGGCGAGCTGGGGCAGCGCGTGCGCGCCGTCACGGCCGAGCTCGGCGCCGAGAAGATCGACATCGTCGACTACTCCGACGACCTCGCGACCTTCGTCGCGAGCGCGCTCTCGCCGGCCAAGGTCACGAGCGCCTTCGTCATCGACGAGTCGACGCGCGCCGTCCGCGCGCTCGTACCCGACTACCAGCTGTCGCTCGCGATCGGCAAGGAGGGGCAGAACGCCCGCCTCGCCGCCAAGCTCACGGGCGCCAAGATCGACATCCAGCCCGACTCGGTCCTCGAGTCGAACTGATCGAGGCGTCTCGACCGGTCCGCGCGACCGGTCGAGACGTGCCCGCTCTCGGCGTCGGTGGGCGCCCAGCCTCGGAGGTGTAGGATGGAACCCGTCAGAACGTGCATCGGATGCCGTTCGCGCGCTCCAGGGTCCTCGCTTCTGAGGGTCGTCTCCCAGAACTCCCACGTCGTGGCCGATGTCACGGCTGTGCTTCCGGGCAGGGGTGCGTGGCTGCATCCGACCCCCGAGTGCTATCTGCTCGCCGTTCGGAAGCGCGCCTTCGGGCGTGCGCTCCGCATTCGCGGCGAGGTGGACACCGGAAACGTAGAGAACAGGCTGAACCCACAAGTGATGACCAATGAGTGACAACTGATGAGCGGCTCGAAATGAGTCCCGTCCGCCATTGATGGTTCGCCCCTGTCCGGGGTCGAACCCGGAACAGGAGAGAAGTGGCTGCCAAACCACGCGTACACGAGATCGCATCCGAACTCGGTGTCGACAGCAAGATCGCCCTTGAGAAGCTCAAGGAGATGGGCGAGTACGTCAAGGGACCCTCGTCGTCCATCGAACCCCCGGTCGCGCGCCGCCTGAAGGCCGCGCTCGAAGCAGCAGGCGCTGCGGCGAAGGATGCCGCCCCCGCTGCCGCAGGCACCCCTGCCGCGCCGGCTCGTCCGTCCTCGGCGAAGCCCGGCCCCAAGCCGGCTCCCAAGCCCGCTGCAGCCCCCGCGCCCGCCGCTCCGGCGGAGGCGCCCGCCGCAGCCGCAGCCGCACCCGCCGACGCGCCGCTGACCGTGGCCGAGCGCCAGGCCCAGGCCGAGGAGCGCGCCGCAAGTGCGGCCGCCGAGAAGGCCGCCGCCGACGCGCCCGTCGCCGAGACGTCCGACGTCGCCAAGCCCGGCTCCGCGCCCAAGCCCGGCGGCTCTGCGCCCAAGCCCGGCGGCTCTGCGCCGCGGCCCGGTGCCCCGCGCCCCGGCAACAACCCCTTCGCCAGCGCGCAGGGCATGGGCCAGAAGCCGGCCGCTCCGCGCCCCGGCAACAACCCCTTCGCCAGCGCGCAGGGCATGGGCCAGCGCCCGAGCCCCGGCAACATCCCGCGTCCGCAGGCTCCCCGTCCGGGCTCGCCCCGGCCGGGCGCCCCGCGCCCGGCCGGTGCAGGCGGTCGCCCCGGCGGCGGCTTCCAGCGCCCCGGCGGTGCAGGTGCCGGTGCCGGTGCACGCCCCGGCGGCGGTGGCGGCTTCCAGCGTCCCGGCGGCGGAGCCCCCGGTGCAGGCGGCTTCGGCGGCCCGCGTCCGGCCGGTGGCGGCGGTCGCGGTCGCGGCCCCGGCGGCGGCACGGCAGGTGCGTTCGGCCGCGGTGGCGGCAAGAGCAAGTCGCGCAAGTCGAAGCGCACGAAGCGCGCCGAATTCGAGATGCGGGAGGCCCCGTCGCTCGGCGGCGTGAGCGTTCCCCGCGGCGACGGCAACACCGTCGTGCGGCTGCGTCGCGGTTCCTCGATCTCCGACTTCGCCGACAAGATCGACGCGAACCCCGGTTCGCTCGTCACCGTGCTGTTCCACCTCGGTGAGATGGCCACGGCGACCGAGTCGCTCGACGAGGCCACCTTCGAGGTGCTCGGCGCCGAGCTCGGCTACAAGATCCAGGTCGTCTCGCCCGAAGACGAGGACAAGGAGCTCCTCGAGGGCTTCGACATCGACCTCGACGGCGAGCTCGAAGACGAGGGCGACGACGTGCTCGAGCAGCGTCCGCCGGTCGTGACCGTCATGGGTCACGTCGACCACGGCAAGACGCGACTGCTCGACGCGATCCGCAACGCCAACGTCGTCGCAGGCGAGGCCGGCGGCATCACGCAGCACATCGGTGCCTACCAGGTGCACACCGAGCACGAGGGCATCGAGCGCGCCATCACCTTCATCGACACCCCGGGTCACGAGGCGTTCACCGCCATGCGTGCCCGTGGTGCCCAGGTGACCGACATCGCGATCCTCGTGGTCGCGGCCGACGACGGCATCATGCCCCAGACGATCGAGGCGCTGAACCACGCCCAGTCGGCCAACGTGCCGATCGTGGTCGCGGTCAACAAGATCGACAAGGAAGACGCCAACCCGGCAAAGGTGCGCCAGCAGCTCACCGAGTTCGGCCTCGTCGCCGAGGAGTACGGCGGAGACGTCATGTTCGTCGACGTCTCGGCCCGCAACAACATCGGCATCCAGGACCTGCTCGACGCAGTGCTCCTCACCGCCGACGCCGGCCTCGACCTGCGTGCGAACCCCAACAAGGACGCGCGTGGTGTCGCGATCGAGGCGAAGCTCGACAAGGGCCGCGGCGCCGTCGCGACCGTGCTCATCCAGTCCGGAACCCTGCGCGTCGGCGACGCGATCGTCGCCGGAACGGCCTATGGCCGCGTCCGTGCGATGACCGACGAGAATGGCGACGCCGTGTCGGAGGCGACCCCGTCGCGTCCGGTGCAGGTGCAGGGCCTCTCGAGCGTTCCCCGCGCCGGCGACACATTCCTCGTCACCGAGGAGGACCGCACCGCGCGTCAGATCGCCGAGAAGCGCGAAGCCGCAGAGCGCAACGCGCAGCTGGCCAAGGCCCGCAAGCGCATCTCGCTCGAGGACTTCACCCGTGCACTCGAAGAGGGCAAGGTCGAGTCGCTCAACCTCATCATCAAGGGCGACGTCTCGGGTGCCGTCGAGGCGCTCGAGGAATCGCTCCTCAAGATCGAGGTCGACGACTCGGTGCAGCTGCGCATCCTCCACCGCGGTGTGGGTGCCATCACCGAGAGCGACGTCAACCTCGCGACGATCGACAACGCGATCATCGTGGGCTTCAACGTGCGCCCCGACACGAAGGCGCGCGAGCGCGCCGCTCGCGAGGGCGTCGACATCCGCTTCTACTCGGTGATCTACAACGCGATCGACGAGATCGAGGACTCGCTGAAGGGCATGCTCAAGCCCGAGTTCGAAGAGGTGCAGTCGGGTGTCGCCGAGATCCGCGAGGTGTTCCGCTCCTCGAAGTTCGGCAACATCGCCGGTGTCATCGTGCGGTCGGGAACGATCACGCGAAACGCCAAGGCCCGCGTCATCCGCGACGGCGTCGTGGTCGGCGACAACCTCACGATCGAATCGCTGCGTCGCTTCAAGGACGACGTCACCGAGGTGCGCACGGACTACGAGGCCGGCATCGGCCTCGGCAAGTTCAACGACATCCAGGTCGGCGACGAGATCGAGACGACCGAACTGCGCGAGAAGCCTCGCGCGTAGTCGAGTGCGGGGCGGCGACCTGGTCGCCGCCCCGCTTCGGCCCACCGAAGGGACTGACCAATGGCAGATCCGGCACGCGCCCGCAAGATGGCCGACCGCATCAAGGAGATCGTCGCCCGTCGCCTCGACAAGGGTCTTCGCGACCCGCGTCTCGGCTTCGTGACGATCACCGACGTGCGAGTCACGGGCGACCTGCAGCATGCGAGCATCTTCTACACGGTCTACGGCACCGATGAGGAGCGTCGCGACTCGGCGCTCGCGCTGAAGGCCGCGACCGGCATGCTGCGCACCGAAGTGGGGCGCAACATCACCGCGCGACTCACCCCGACGCTCGAGTTCATCCTCGATGCGATCCCCGAGAACGCCGACCACATCGCCGCACTGCTCCGCGAGGCGCGCGCGCGCGACGCGGAGACCGAGGCGTTCGCGAGCACGGCCGAGTACGCCGGCGATGCCGATCCGTACGTCAAGCCGCGCGAGATCGAAGACGACGAGTCCGACGACGACGAGTTCGAAGACGACGAGGCCGCCTCGGCGCGCTGAGCCCGTCCGACCCGTCACCGTGAGGAGCGCACGCCCGTGAGGGCGTGCGCTCCTCGTCGTCTCGGCCGGCGTCGACAGACGTCGTGGCCGTGGCCGGGGCCGGGGGTGTTCGATCTCGGGTCTCGGGCCTCGGGCCTCGGGCCTCGGGTCTCGGGCCTCGGGCTCCCGTCCTCGGGCCTCAGGCCTCGGGCAGGGTGAACCCGTCGCGCTCGCGCACGGCGAGCCCGTCGCCCAGCAGCGACTCGATCACCCCGTCGAGCCGTGCGGCATCGGCCCACACCGACGAGAGCTCGGTTCGCGTCACGGGCCGGTGCGCGGCCCGGAGCTCGCGCATGACGAGTCCACGGATCTGGCGGTCCGATCCCTCGAAGCGCGCCTGCTTCGCGCCGCGCGGCCCGTCGTACTCGGGGCTGCCGGCGAGCACCCACGCGCACCGATCCACGATGGGGCACGTTTGGCACGACGGCGCTCGCGCGGTGCACACGGTCGCCCCGAGCTCCATGGCGGCCGCGTTGAACGTGCGGGCCGCGGCATCCGACCCGGGGAGCAGCGCATCCATCTCGGCGAGGTCGCGCGCAGTCGACGGCGGACCGGGGTCGCCCTGTCCGAGGACCGCGCGGGCGATGACACGGCGCGTGTTCGTGTCGACCACCGGGTGCCGCTCGCCGTACGCGAACGCGGCGATCGCCCGCGCCGTGTACGGGCCGACGCCTTTCAGCGCGAGCAGGTCGTCGAGGTCGCGGGGCACCTCGCCGCCGTGACGTTCGACGATCTCGGTCGCGGCGGCGTGCAGCCAGAGCGCTCGACGCGGGTAGCCGAGGCGATCCCACGCGCGCACCGCGTCGGCGGGGGGAGCAGCCGCCATCACCGCAGGGGTCGGCCAGCGCTCGATCCAGGCCTCCCACCGGGGGACCACGCGCGCGACCTGGGTCTGCTGCAGCATCAACTCGCTCACGAGCACCGCCCACGGGGACACGTCGGCGGCGCGCCACGGCAGCGGGCGCGCGGCATCCGCGAACCAGTCGTTGACGACCTCGGCGAGTGTTCTGGCGGACATCCTCCAAGCCTAGGATCACGGATGTCTCCGACGGGCCGCGCGGCTACCATGAGCGCATGCAACTGGTGACCACGCCCCGCGTGACGTTCCTCCGCGAACTCGCCGACGCGATCCTGCGCCAGTACGGCCGAGGGCGGATGATCGTCGCGATCGACGGACCGCTCCGGAGCGGCAAGACCGCGTTCGGCGACGACCTGGCGGCGGTGCTGCGCGAGCGCGGACACCGGGTGTTCCGCGCGAGCATGGAGGACTTCCACCGTTCGCGCGAGGCGCAGGACGCCTTCGGCGACGACACGCCGGAGCGGTACTTCCGGTACGGGTTCGACGAGTCGGCACTGCGCCGCGTGCTCGTCGAGCCGTTCCGCATGGGCGGGTCCACGGCGTTCGTCACCGCGGTGTTCGATCCGGCCCGCGACGCATGGGTGCAGCCGAAGTGGCTCACGGGCCCGGCCGACGCGATCCTCGTGCTCGACGGCCGGTTCGTGCTGCGCCCGCGCCTCGCGGAACTCTGGGACGTGCCGATCGTGCTCGACGGGGATCCGGTCGACCCGGCCGACGTGCTCGCCTATGCCGAGGCCGACCCGCGGCACGGCGATGCCGTCGTGGTCGACGACCGCGACCCCGAGCATCCGCGGCTGGCCGCCGATCGCGGGCGCTGAGCGCGAGCGCTGACCGCAGGCGCCGGCGCGCTGCCTCGCCCGGCTGCGGACTTTCGCAGCACTCCGATGCCCCCATTTCGCGGGGCAAGTCGTCGACGATGCATGCACTGGTGGACGCCGACTCCGCCGAGCCGCCATACTGAAGGTTCACAGCCTTTTGCCCCCCGGCTGCGCGAGCCCCACCCGCACCACCCGAAGACCCGAATCTTCCGCCGAGCCCTCCCAAGCTCATCGGTCACTGCCGTGCTTTCGCGCGCGCGAAGCGGTTCTTCGCGGGTTCGCCGACGCCGGTTCGACCGATGGAGAACCCGAATGCCCAACCCCCGCGGTTCGGTACGAAGTGCGCTGCGCGCACGCCGCGCCCGCACTCGCCCCGACTCACCGAGCCTGTGGCGTCGCATCGCCGCAGTCCTGACCACGTTCGCGCTCGCCGGCGGACTCGCCGTCGTGGCGACGGCTGCACCTGCATCGGCTCACACGGGCGACCTGAAGGCGAACGCCGTCTGCAACACGACGACCGGCAAGTACGACGTCACATACACGCTCGCGCTCACGCAGGTCGGCAACGGGCTCACCGGCTCGACCAAGTGGAAGGTCGGCACGTCCGATTTCACCGGCACGCCGAGCAACGCCAACGGCATGGACCGCGGGCCGATCTCGTCGTCGGGCAACACCACGCTGACCCTCGGCACCGAGTCGCTTCCGGGCTCGACCGTGGGCAACGGCCCGTGGGTGTACGCCTACACCAAGTGGAACGACAACTACGGCAAGGGTTCCGACGGGCGCATCGAGGGGCTCAAGGGCGACTGCAGCTCCGACGCCGACAAGATCACGTACTGTCACGCCACCTCCAGCGACACGAACCCGTACAACAAGGTCACCACGTCGATCAACGCCTTCGTGAACTCGGGTCACATCGACCACGCGAAGGACATCTACCCGGCCTTCAGCTACAAGAAGAACGGCTACCCGGTCAACGTGCCCGCGAAGGGCGACCAGAGCCTGCTCCAGTACGCCGACTGCGCCAAGCCGTTCGACTGGAACTGGGAGTACGCGGCACCGACCTGCAAGGCGCTGACCGTCGTCTACCCGTCCGACCTCCCCGCCGGCCAGGCCAATGACGTCAACGTGCGGATCATCGCCGACGGCAAGGAGATCACGCTCAACTTCCACAAGGGCTCTGGCACCTGGTCGGGCACGAAGACGTTCACGTTCGACCAGCACGACAACTGGCCGGACCCCGACATCTGGTCGGTCGTCTGGGTGCAGGTCGCGGGTACCAACTACCACTGGCAGGGCAAGGTCGACTGCGGCGATGCCGTGACCGTCTGCCACTGGGACGCGACGAACGGGTACGACAAGGAGACCATCTCGGTCAAGTCCTTCCTCAGTGGCAAGCACGACACGCACGCCAAGGACATCTACCCCGCCTTCAAGTACACCGACTGGTGGATCATCTTCCCGGTCCAGAAGACCGTGCCCGCGAAGGGCGACCAGACGCTGCTCCAGTACCCCGACTGCACGAAGCCGCCGACCGAGGTGCCCGCACCGCCGGCGCCGGCCTTCTCCGACACGTGCGGTCCCGACAACGAGGTGTTCACCGAGCCCGTCGACACCGACACGCTCGACTGGACGACCACGTACACGGCGACGTCGATCACGGTGAAGCTCGCGGCCAAGCCCGGCTACGCACTGCCGGTCGGCGCGCAGACCGAGTGGACCTACCCGATCGACGATGCTCCGTGCGAGATCGGTCTGAAGGGCGTTCCGACGTTCTCCGACACCTGTGGTGCGGCGAACGAGCAGCTGACGGTTCCCGAGAGCACCGAGCAGGTGGCGTGGGCTTCGTCGCGTGAGGGTTCGGTCATCACGGTGACGGCGACCGCGAAGCCCGGCTTCGCGTTCCCGGCGGGCACGAAGACGTCGTGGACGTTCGATGTGAACGATGCTCCGTGCGAGATCGGTCTGAAGGGCGTTCCGACGTTCTCCGACAGCTGTGGTGCGGCGAACGAGCAGCTGACGGTTCCCGAGAGCACCGAGCAGGTGGCGTGGGCTTCGTCGCGTGAGGGTTCGGTCATCACGGTGACGGCGACCGCGAAGCCCGGCTTCGCGTTCCCGGCGGGCACGAAGACGTCGTGGACGTTCGACGTGAACGACGAGCCGTGCATCATCGAGGTCGTGGGCGAGCCCACGTTCGCCGACGAGTGCGGCGCCGACAACCACGAGCTGACCGTTCCCGAGAGCACGGACACGATCGAGTGGACCTCGGTCGAGGAGAACGGCGTGATCACCGTCACCGCGACGGCCAAGCCGGGCTCGAAGTTCACCGAGGGCGCGAAGTCGACCTGGATCTTCACGATCAACGACGAGCCGTGCATCACCGAGCTCGTCGGTGCGCCGACCTTCGCCGATGTCTGCGGCCCCGACAACGAGGTGCTCGTCGTCCCCGAGGACACCAAGACGGTCGACTGGAGCCAGAGCGAGTCCGAGGGCGTCGTGACCGTGGTCGCTGCGCCGAAGGCCGGGTACGCGTTCCCCGCAGGCGTCACGTCGACCTGGAAGTTCGCGCTCGACGACGCAGCGTGCATCGAGCCGACGCTCGAGGGCTCGTTCGCGACCGGCCAGTGCATCGCCGACGCCCCGTGGATCTTCTACGAGGTCGAGCTGACCGATCCCGACAAGCAGTCGACGAGCAACACCGTTTCCCTGGTGCTCACCGACGGCACGAACACCGAGACGATCGAGCTCGGCGAGCTCGTCGACGGCAAGCTCTCGGGCAAGCACCTCTGGCCCGGCGCTTCGGTTGCAGCCGACGGCGTGACCCCGACCGGCTGGCCCGGCTGGGAGCAGCTCGCCGACGGCACCTGGCAGGAGACCGACGGCAACTTCGCGTGGACCCGCTCGGTGACCTCGGCGACCCTCGTCGTCAACCCCGAGATGACGGTCGAGCTGGCCTACCCGCCGGCGACGCCCGACTGCGTCGCGGCACCGCCCACGACCACCCCCGGCGGTGGCGAGGGCGACGGCGACGGCGGAGTTCCGCTGGCGAACACCGGTGGCGGTGACGGCTCGGGGCTCGCGAGCACCGGCTTCGCCGGAACCACGATCGCGATCGTCGCGGGCATCATCGTGCTCGCTGGCGCGGCATTCCTGGTCGTCGCCCGTGTGCGCCGCAAGCGCGCGTAGCGACATCCGATAACGCACGGAAGGGGGTCCGGTTCGCCGGGCCCCCTTCTGCGTGCGGCGAAGGCGCCGTGCGTTCCGGGCGATCCGAAACGTCGCGGGCTCAGAGCACGTCGAGCACGCGGGACGCCGGCAACGGATGGCCGGCCGCCTCGACCTCGTGCACGAGTGCGGTCAGGGCCGCGTTCACGGGCGCCGCGAGGTCGACGATCGCCGCCTCGCGCACCACGGCCCCGTTCAGGTAGTCGATCTCGGTCGGCTGCCCGCGACGCAGGCTCTGCTGCGTGGAGCCGCGATTCGACTCCCAGCCCATGCGCGCCACCAGAGCCGAGGGCACGGCCGCACCCTCCGAGACGGGAAGCTCGGCGAATGCCCGCAGCGATGCATCGTCGAGGCCGTTCAGGTCGCCGAACGTCACGCCTCGAGCGATGCCGACGCGAACGCATTCGCGCATCGACGCGGTGAGGACCGCGAGCAGCCCGGGCTCGGCGGCGACATCGCCGAGCCTGCCGCCGATGATCGCGGGGATCGCGTTGACCATGTTGACGACGAGCTTCGTCCACTGGGCGCCGCGGAAGTCGTCGACCGCCTGCACCGGCACCGCGGAGGAGAGCAGCTCGGCGACCCGCACCGACTCGTCGTCGGCGGGACCGTCGCCGCGGCCGAGCCGACTCTCGGCGGTGGCCGTGACGCGCACGACCCCCGGCTCGGAGTGGTCGGCGGCGATGAGCGAGAGCAGGCCGAAGCAGTCCGATCGGGGGAGCAGCCGCGCGGCTGTGTCGACGCCTTCGAGGCCGTTCTGCACGACCACGATCGGCACGCCGTCGATGAGCTCGCGGTTCGCGGCGATCGCGGCCTCGGCGTCCTGCGCCTTGGTGCACACGAGCACGAGCCCGGGCCGGACCGTCAGCCGATCCGAGGCGGCGACCTCGGCGACCACGTCGCCGTATCCGCCGCTCAGCCGGATGCCGTGGGCGCTGATCGCCGCGAGCACGGCTCCGCGTGCGGCGACCTCGACGTCGTGGCCGGCCTGCGCGAGCAGCGCCGCGAACGTGCCGCCGAGCGCGCCGGCCCCGATGATCCCGATCCTCATCCGTCCAGCGTAGGGCGAGCGGATGCCGCGGCCGCCCGGCCGTGGCCTGGCGGCCCGCCCTCGGTCGCCGGACTCCGCCCGGGTCCCGGCTGTTAGCCTGTACGGCGTGAACAGCGGCATCCTCCTCGTCGACAAGCCGCAGGGCATCACCAGCCACGACGTGGTCGCGCGCACGCGCCGACTCGCCGGAACCCGTCGGGTCGGGCACGCGGGAACCCTCGATCCGATGGCGACCGGCCTGCTCGTGCTCGGCGTGAACGGCTCGACCCGACTCCTGACCTACCTCGTCGGCCTCGACAAGGAGTACGTCGCCACGATCCGGCTCGGCGCGGGCTCGAGCACCGACGACGCCGAGGGCGAACTCCTCGACGCGGCATCCGCCGACCTGATCGACGCGGTCGACGACGCGCGCATCGCCTCGGGCATCGCGAAGCTCACCGGCGTGATCGAGCAGGTGCCGAGTGCGGTGAGCGCGATCAAGGTCGACGGCAAGCGCGCGTACCAGCGCGTGCGCGACGGCGAGCAGGTCGAGCTGAAGGCGCGCACGGTCACGATCTCGGCGTTCGAGGTGCTCGACGTGCGACGCGGCGGCGACGCGGACGGCTTCGTCGACCTCGACGTGCGCGTCGAGTGCTCGTCGGGCACGTACATCCGTGCGCTCGCCCGTGACCTGGGCGTCGACCTCGGCGTCGGCGGGCACCTGACGGCGCTCCGGCGCACGCGCATCGGGCGGTTCGGCGTGGCCGAGGCATCCGTGCTCGAGGATCTCGACGTCGCATCGGCGCTCATCGGCGCCGCGGATGCCGCGGAGCTGGCGCTGCCCGTCGTGCACGTCGACGCGCAGCAGGCGATCGATCTCGGGCACGGCAAGCGCATCGACGCGGCCGGAGCCCCCGACACCGTGAAGGGGGCGCCCATCGCCGCGGTCGCCGACCTCGAGGACGGGGCCCGTCGCCTCGTCGCGATCGTCGAACGTCGCGGCGACACGCTGAAGGTCGTCGTGGGATTCCCGCTCGAGGACGCCTCGTGATCGAGTGGTTCATGTGGGTGCAGCTCGCGGTCGCGATCGCCGCGGGGCTGCTGTGCATCGTGCTCGGGTTCGCGGGCCGACCCCCGAGCGACCTGTCGAACGGCTCGCTCGTGCTCGTCGAGCTGCTGCTGATCGTGCAGGTCGTGATCTCGATCGCCGCGCCGGCGTTCGGCAACCCGCCGACCGGCAACCCGCTGGAGTTCGGCATCTACCTGTTCGCGGCGCTGCTCGTGCCGCCCGCCGCGATCTTCTGGGCCCTGCTCGATCGCAGCCGGTGGAGCACGGTCGTGCTGGGGGTCGGAGCGCTCGCGGTCGCGGTCATGCTCTACCGCATGTTCCAGATCTGGACCGTGCAGCTGGGCTGACCCGCGTCTGAGAGAATCGAACGACATGTCTGAATCGCCCGCGAACCCCGTGAACACCGCGAACCCCGCCGCCGCCGCAGAATCCGGCGCCGCCGACACGCCGGACCGCCCGCGCATGAGCGGCGTCGGTCGCGTGCTCGTGGCCGTGTACGCCGTGCTCGCGCTCGCGGCCACGGGGCGGTCGTTCTTCCAGATCGCGTCGAAGTACGACGAGGCGCCGCTCGCATACACCCTGTCGGCGCTGGCAGCGGTCGTGTACATCGTGGCGACGATCGCGCTCGTGCGCCGAGGGCGGTTCTGGTACCGCGTGGCCTGGGCGACGCTCGTCTTCGAGTTCACCGGCGTGCTCGTGGTCGGCGTGCTGAGCATCCTCGACCCCGAGCTGTTCCCGCACGACACGGTGTGGTCGTGGTTCGGCCGCGGCTACCTGTTCATCCCGCTCGTGCTCCCGGTGCTCGGCATGTGGTGGCTCGCGAAGCACAGACCGGGCGCCGAGGGCTCGCCCGAGACATCCGCTCGCTCGACGGGGGCGGATGCCGCGTGAAGACCTTCAAGGGCATCGACGGGGTCCCCGCGGGCTTCGGGCCGAGCGCGGTCACGATCGGCAAGTTCGACGGTGTGCACCAGGGGCACCGTGCGCTCATCGAGCGGATCCGCACGATCGCCGACGAGCGCGGGCTCGTGACGGCGGCGGTCACGTTCGACCGCAACCCGCTCGCGCTGCTCGCACCAGACAAGTGCCCCGAGGCCCTCGTGAGCAACCGGCAGAAGCTCGAACTGCTGGCGACCACGGGCGTCGACGCGACGCTGCTGCTGCCCTTCGACCGTGCGCTGGCGTCGGTTCCGGCGACCGAGTTCGTCGAGCGGGTGCTCGTGCACGCGCTCGACGCGAAGGTCGTGCTCGTCGGCAAGGACTTCCGGTACGGTGCTCGTGGTGCGGGCGACGTCGATCTACTCATCGCGCTCGGCCGCACGTACGGCTTCGAGGTCGAGGTGGTCGACGACGTGCGCCCCGAGGGCGAGCGCCGCGTGTCGTCGACGTGGATCCGCGAGATCCTCGCCGAGGGCGACGTGCGCCACGCGACCGCCCTGCTCGGGCACACGCCGACGGTGTCGGGCATCGTCGTGCACGGCGCGAAGCGCGGCCGCGAGCTGGGCTTCCCGACGGCGAACCTCACGCCCGAGTCCGAGGGCCTCGTGCCCGCCGACGGCGTGTACGCGGGCTGGCTGACCGATGCGGGCACCCGGTATCCCGCCGCGATCTCGGTCGGCGACAACCCGACGTTCGAGGGCGTCGCTCCCAAGCAGGTCGAGGCCTACGTGCTCGACCGCGACCTCGACCTGTACGACCACCTGGTCGACGTCGAGTTCGTCGAGCGCATCCGCGGCATGGTCGCGTTCACGAGCATCCCCGATCTCATCGAGACCATGCGCGGCGACGTCGAGCGCGCGAAGCAGATCCTCGCGTGACCGGGGCCATCCCGGCGATCCCGACGGGTGAGCCGGCGAGGCCGTTGTGGGCGGGGCGCACGCTGGCGCTCCTCGGTATCCTGCTCGTCGCGTCGAGCCTGCGCACGGGTGTCGCCTCGCTCTCGCCGATCATCGCCGAGATCGACGCCGACATCCCGCTGCCGCCCGCGCTGGTCGGCCTGCTCGGCATGCTCCCGCCCCTCTGCTTCGCCGTCTTCGGCATCCTGACCCCGATGATCGCGAAGCGGCTGGGACTCGAGCGCACCGTCGTCGTGGCGCTCGCGGTGCTCGCCGCCGGGCTGCTCGGCCGCGGTCTGGCACCCGAGGCGGTCACGCTGGTCGGGGCGAGCGTGCTGGTGTTCGCCGCCGTCGGCGTCGGCAATGTGCTGCTGCCGCCGCTCGTGAAGCGGTACTTCTCGGATCGCGTGGGACTCGTGACCACGCTGTACGTGTCGATCATCTCGGTCAGCACCTTCGTGCCGCCGCTCCTCGCGGTGCCGGTGGCGGATGCCGCGGGCTGGCGCGTCTCGCTGGGCGAGTGGGCCCTGGTCGCCGTCGTCGCGCTCGTGCCGTGGATCGCGCTGCTCGTGCACCCGCGCGCGGGCGCTCCTGCGGCGATGCCCGAGGAGGCCGCCGGCGGGCAGGTGCGACGCGCGCTGCGCTCGCCGATCGCGTGGGCGCTCGCGACGATCTTCGCCGTGTCCTCGGTCAATGCGTACGTCATGTTCGCGTGGCTGCCGCGCATCGTCGTCGACGTCGCGGGGGTCACGAGCGCGCAGGCCGGAGCGCTGCTCTCGCTGTTCGCGGCGATGGGCCTGCCGGCCGCGCTGCTCGTGCCGGTCGTCGCTGCGCGCTACGACCGGGTGCGCACGCTCGTCGTCATCTCGGTGCTGGCGTTCCTGCTCGGGTACGGCGGTCTGCTGCTGGCGCCCGAGTCCGCGATCTGGCTGTGGGTCGCGCTCATCGGAACCGGCCCGCTGCTGTTCCCGCTCGCCCTCGTGCTCATCAACCTGCGCACGCGCACGCATGACGGGTCGATCGCATTGAGCGGCGTCGTGCAGTCGGTCGGCTACCTCATCGCCGCCGTCGCACCCATCGGCATCGGCCTCGTGCACGAGGCGACCGGCGGCTGGACCCTCCCGCTCGTGCTGCTCGCGGCGACCGCGGTTCCGGCCGCGATCGCCGGGTTCCTCGCGGCGCGACCCGGCTACCTCGAAGACGACCACCGCGCGCGCCGGGTATAGCCCACGCGCGTCGGCGCTCAGACGACCAGGTGCGGCCGGTGGATCAGTGCTGCGGCGCCCACGAGCGGCCCCTCGTCGGAGAGCGCCGACGGCACGATGCGGGTCCGCGTCACGAATCCGAACGTGACGCGCTCGGCGAGTGCGGCGCGCGCGCGCTCGAAGAGCGCGGGGGAGACCCGGCTGAAGCCGCCGCCGATCGCGACGACGTCGAGGTCGAGCAGGCTCGAGGCGGATGCCGCGGCGCGGCCGATCGCGGTTCCGGCGCGTTCGACCGCGGCGAGGGCGATCGGGTCGCCAGAGGCGTGCGCGGCGGCGAGGTCCTCGCCGGTCGAACCGGTGAAGCCCTGCGCGCGAGCCCACGCGACGGTGCGCGGGCCGGAGGCGACGGCCTCGAGGCATCCGCGTCCGCCGCAGGGGCAGGGATCCTCGAAGCCGCCGACCTCGATGTGGCCGATGTGGCCGCCGTTGCCCGTCGGGCTCGGCACGGCGCGGTCGCCGAGCACGAGCCCGCCGCCGACGCCCGTCGAGACGATCATGCCGAGCAGGTTGTGCGCGCCGCGGCCGGCGCCGATCCAGTGCTCGGCGAGCGCGATGCAGACGCCGTCCATGCGCAGCACGACGGGCGCGTCGGGCACGAGCGCGCGGACCAGCGTCGCGAGCGGGTAGTCGCGCCACACGGGCACGTTGAGCGGGGAGACCGTGCCCTCGGCGACGCCGATGGGGCCGGCGGACCCGACGCCGACGCCCACGAGCACTGCGCCATCGGGCAGTGCGTCGCGGGCGCCCAGCACGACCTCGCGAACGGCCTGCTCGAGTTCGTCGCTCGTCGCGGTCGGCCCGGTGGGCCGACGGTGCCGCGATGCGGGAAGCACGACGCCTGCGTCGTCGACGAGGGCGGCTTCGACCTTGGTGCCGCCGAAGTCGACGGCGAGTGCGAGAGACGTGGGCATGGCCATCAGCATAGGCTGCGACATCCGCCGCTCACCTGCTCATATGAGCACGATCGCACGCGAGTGTTGCCGATGAGCGCCAGGCTGCCTACCCTTGGAGTGAGCGGAAGGACAGGTGTGGACGAGATCGACGAACTCCTCTCGATCCGAGCGGCCGAGCTCTACTACGAGGAGAACAAGACCCAAGACGAGATCGGTCAGGCGCTGCGCCTGACCCGGTGGAAGGTCGGGCGACTCCTCGCGCAAGCCAAGCAAGAGGGCTTCATCCGCATCGAGATCCTGCATCCGCGCGCCCGGCGCCTCCCGATCGAGCGTCGCCTCCGCGACGAGCGCGGCCTCGCCGATGCCGTGGTCGTGTCCTCGGCGGGCGTCGCATCGGCCGAAGAGCTGCAGGCGCGCACCGCGCAGGCCGCGGCCGACTACCTCACGGCCCTCCGGCCGGTGCCCCGCACGCTCGGCGTCAGCTGGGGTCGCACGCTGTTCGAGATCTCGCAGCACCTGCGAAACGGGTGGGCGACCGGCGTCAACGTCGTGCAGATCAACGGCGGCGTGAGTCTCAACCGAAGGCCCGGCACCGCAGCGGCGACCGCCGTGGGCATCGCGCAGAAGGGCGGCGGCAGCGCCACCCTGCTGCCGAGCCCTGCGATCCTCGAGCGCCTCGAGACCAAGCACGCCATCGAGTCCGATCGGGTGGTCGCCGGCGTCATCGACCTCGCGCGCTCCGCCGACGCCTACCTCTTCAGCGCGGGCGCCGCCGACCACACGTCGGTGCACGTCGAGAGCGGCTACCTCGCCGAATCCGACGTCGACCTGCTCGTGGCGAAGGGCGCCGTCGGCGACGTCGTCGGCCGCTACATCGACTCCGACGGCAACATCGTCGACCCCGCCCTCGACGCGCGAACCGTCGGGCTCACGCTCGACGAGCTGCGCGAGGCATCCCTCGGCATCGCCGTGATCGCCGGCCGTGCCAAGCACGCGGTCGCCGATGCGGTCGTGCGCAGCGGCCTCTGCTCGGTGCTCGTCACCGACGAGGCGACGGCCCTTCACCTCCTCGACGGCTGAGCGCGGCGTCGTCCACCACGACGACGCGCACGCCGACACTCCTCGTACCAAGAACCAGCGAAAGCCAGGTCCCACCATGACAGGCACATCCCTCATCACCGCCAGGGAGCGCGCGCTCGCCGTGCTCGGCGGCGAACCCGACGACGCGACGCTCCGCAGGTACCTGCACGGCATCCCGGGCGTCGACGCGGTCGGCCTCGAGCAGCGCGCTGCCGGGCTCGGCACGCGCAGCATCAAGACGACCTCGAAGGCGTGGGCGCTCGACCGCATCATCCGGCTCATCGACCTCACCACGCTCGAGGGCGCCGACACGCCCGGCAAGGTGCGCTCGCTCGTCGCGAAGGCGATCAACCCCGACCCCGCGGATGCCACGACGCCCCGTGTCGCCGCGGTCTGCGTCTACGGCGACATGGTGCCGTACGCGGTCGACGCGCTGGGCGGCGCGCACGGCGACCCCGACGACGGACTCATCTCGGTCGCGGCCGTCGCCACCGCCTTCCCGAGCGGCCGCTCGTCGCTCGAGATCAAGCTCGCCGACACGGCCGAGGCGGTCGCCGCCGGCGCCGACGAGATCGACATGGTCATCGACCGCGGGGCGTTCCTCGCGGGCCGCTACGGCATGGTGTTCGACCAGATCGCGGCCGTGAAGGAGGCCTGCCGACGCCCCGACGGCTCGAGCGCCAGCCTCAAGGTGATCCTCGAGACGGGCGAGCTCGTGACCTACGACAATGTTCGGCGCGCATCGTGGCTCTCGATCCTCGCGGGCGGCGACTTCATCAAGACGTCGACCGGCAAGGTGCCCTCCGCGGCGACCCTGCCCGTCACCCTCCTGATGCTCGAGGTCGTGCGCGACTGGCACCTCGCGACCGGTCAGCGCATCGGCGTGAAGCCCGCGGGCGGCATCCGCACCTCGAAGGACGCGATCAAGTACCTCGTGACCGTCGCCGAGACGGTGGGCGAAGACTGGCTGCAGCCCCACCTGTTCCGCTTCGGCGCGTCGAGCCTGCTGAACGACGTCCTGCTCCAGCGCCAGAAGCTGACCACCTCGCACTACTCCGGCCCCGACTACGTCACGATCGACTGAGACGAGACACCGCACCATGAGCTTCCTCGAATACGCACCCGCCCCCGAATCGACGGCGATCCTGAACCTGCGCGACCAGTACGGCCTCTTCATCGACGGCGAGTTCGTCGACGGCCGCGGCGAGCCGTTCCAGACCATCTCGCCCGCGACCGAGGCCCGCATCGCGACGATCTCGAACGCGAACGAGGCCGACGTCGACCTCGCTGTCGCCGCCGCGCGCCGTGCCTACGACCGCACCTGGTCGCGCATGAGCGGCCGCGACCGCGGCAAGTACCTGTTCCGCATCGCGCGGCTCGTGCAGGAGCGGGCCCGCGAGCTCGCCGTGGCCGAGTCGCTCGACAACGGCAAGCCGATCAAGGAGTCGCGCGACGTCGACGTGCCCCTCGTCGCGGCCTGGTTCTTCTACTACGCCGGTTGGGCCGACAAGCTCGACCACGCGGGCCTCGGCGCGAACCCGCGCTCGCTCGGCGTCGCCGCGCAGGTGATCCCCTGGAACTTCCCGCTGCTCATGCTCGCCTGGAAGATCGCGCCCGCGCTCGCGGCCGGCAACACGGTCGTGCTGAAGCCGGCCGAGACCACCCCGCTCACGGCGCTCATCTTCGCCGAGATCCTCCAGCAGGCCGACCTGCCCCCCGGCGTGGTGAACATCATCACGGGCGCTGGCGACACCGGTGCGACGCTCGTCGCGCACGAGGGCGTCGACAAGGTCGCGTTCACCGGGTCGACGGCCGTCGGTCGTGCGATCGCGAAGCAGATCGCGGGCACCGACAAGAAGGCCACGCTCGAACTCGGCGGCAAGGCCGCGAACATCGTCTTCGACGACGCGCCCATCGACCAGGCGATCGAGGGCATCGTCAACGGCATCTTCTTCAATCAGGGCCACGTCTGCTGCGCGGGTTCGCGCCTGCTCGTGCAGGAGAACATCCACGACGAGGTCGTCGACCGGCTGAAGAACCGCCTGTCGACCCTGCGTCTCGGCGACCCGCTCGACAAGAACACCGACATCGGCGCGATCAACTCGCGCGAGCAGCTCGAGCGCATCCGCGAGCTCTCCGAGATCGGCGAGGCCGAGGGCGCCGAGCGCTGGAGCGCGCCGTGCGAGATCCCCGAGAACGGCTTCTGGTTCGCACCCACGATCTTCACGGGCGTGCAGACCTCGAGCCGCATCGCGCGCGACGAGATCTTCGGCCCGGTGCTCTCGGTGCTCACGTTCCGCACGCCCGCCGAGGCGATCGCGAAGGCGAACAACACGCCCTACGGCCTCTCGGCCGGCATCTGGACCGACAAGGGCAGCCGCATCCTCGCGGTCGCCGACCAGCTGCGCGCCGGCGTCGTCTGGGCGAACACCTTCAACCGGTTCGACCCCGCGTCGCCGTTCGGCGGCTACAAGGAGTCCGGCTACGGCCGCGAGGGCGGACGCCACGGGCTCGCCGCGTACCTCGCGCCGACCCCAATCGGCGCGCAGGCCGCCGTCACCCGCGGTTCGTCCCGCGCCGCCGTCGATGCGGCCGGCGCCGGTGCCGCACCCGAGGCGAAGCCGCGCCGCACCCGCGCCGCACGAACTGCCAAGACCACCGCGAAGGGAACGAAGCGATGAGCCGCCTCGCCGTGCCGAAGACGTACAAGCTCTACATCGGCGGCGCGTTCCCGCGCAGCGAGTCGGGCCGCACCTACGAGATCCTCGCGGCCGACGGCTCGTTCCTGGCGAACGCCGCGAAGGCCTCGCGCAAGGACGCACGCGATGCGGTCGTGGCGGCGCGGGCCGGCGTCGGCGGGTGGGCCGGTGCGACCGCGTACAACCGCGGCCAGGTGCTCTACCGCATCGCCGAGGTGCTCGAGGGGCGCAGGGCGCAGTTCGTCGCCGAGATCGAGGAGGCCGAGGGCGCGACCCGTGCCGCGGCATCCGCCCAGGTCGACGAGGCCATCGACCGCTGGGTCTGGTACGCGGGCTGGGCCGACAAGTTCGCGCAGGTCGCGGGCAACGCGAACCCGGTCGCGGGGCCGTACTTCAACATCTCGGTGCCCGAGCCCACCGGCGTCGTCGCGATCGTCGCGCCGCAGGACTCGTCGCTGCTCGGCTTCGTCTCGGCGATCGCGCCGGCACTCGTCGCCGGCAACGCGGTCGTCGTCGTGGCGAGCGAGCGGTACCCGCTCTCGGCGATCAGCCTCTCCGAGGTGCTCGCCACGAGCGACGTGCCGAAGGGCGTCGTCAACGTGCTCACGGGTTCGCCGGCCGAGATCGCGCCGTGGCTCGCGAGCCACGCCGACGTGAACGCGCTCGACCTCGTCGGTGCGGGCGCGCTCGACTGGGTCGACCTCGAGATCGCCGCGGCCGACACGCTCAAGCGCGTGCTGCGGCCCGAGCAGGGTCCGGATGCCGCGGCGCCGGCACTCGGCCGCATCACCGCCTTCACCGAGACGAAGACGGTCTGGCACCCGAAGAGCATGAAGTAGCGACCTCGTGTCCGGGCGCAACGGTGCATCCGACGAGCGGGGGAGACTCGAGTCCGACCCGTTCGACTACCGGCTCACGGGCCGCGGCGGCGTGATCGTGTATCGCGGCGGCCGGCCCGTGATGACGGTGGGCGGTGGCGACGCCGCGCGCCTCCTCGATGCGCTGCAACGTGCAGACGATTCCCGGGTGCAGCACCTGTTGGCTCGGGCGAGCGGCAACTATCGTCGGGGGAACGAGCGCGGCTGACGCCGTGACGACGGCGGAGGGAGCGGCGTGCGAATCCTCGTGACGGGCGCGACCGGCTACATCGGCGGGCGCCTCGTTCCGCGCCTGCTCGCCGCCGGCCACGAGGTGCGCGTGCTCGTGCGCCGACCCGAGCGCCTGCGCGACGTGCCGTGGGCGGCGTCGGCCGAGGTCGTCGCGGGCGACCTCGCCGATGCCGATGCCGTCGACGCCGCGATGGCCGACGTGCAGGCGGTGTACTACCTCGTGCACTCCATGGGCGGTCGCGGCGACTTCGAGCGCACCGAGCTCGACATCGCCCGCACGGTCGCCGGCGCCGCATACCGGAACGGCGTCGGGCGCATCGTCTACCTCGGCGGCCTGCATCCCGAGGGCGAGAAGCTCTCGCGTCACCTGCGCTCGCGTGCCGAGGTCGGCGAGATCCTGCTCGCGTCGGGCGTGCCGACGATCGTGCTGCAGGCGGGCGTGGTCATCGGGTCGGGGTCGACCTCGTTCGAGATGATCAGGCATCTCACCGAGGTGCTGCCCTACATGCCGGCGCCGCGGTGGGTGCGCAGCTTCATCCAGCCGATCGCCGTCCGCGACGTGCTGCACTACCTGATCGCGGCCGCCGACGTGCCGCCAGAGGTGAACCGCGCGTTCGACATCGGCGGCCCCGACGTCTTCAGGTACGGCCAGCTGATGAACGGCTACGCGGTCGAGGCGGGGCTGCCGCAGCGGCCGATCGCCGCGCTGCCGGTGCTCACGCCGTGGCTCGCCGGCCAGTGGGTCAACCTCGTGACGCCGATCCCGCGGCGGCTCGCGGTGCCGATCATCGAGTCTCTGCAGTACGACTGCGTGATGCACGACCACGACATCGACGAGGTCATCCCGCCACCGGCCGCGGGGCTGCTGCCGTATCGCACGGCGGTGCGGCTGGCGCTCGAGCGGGAGCGGGAGGGCGAGGTCGAGACGAGCTGGCGCAACGCCGAGGTCGCCGGGGCTCCGAGCGACCCGCTGCCGAGCGATCCGGACTGGGCCGGGCACACGGTGTTCGTCGACGAGCGCGAGCGGATGTCGCGGGCGACGCCTGCTGCCCTGTGGCGCGTCATCGAGGGCGTCGGCGGCGAGAACGGCTGGTACTCGTTCCCGCTCGCGTGGGCGCTGCGCGGGTGGATCGACAAGCTCACGGGAGGCGTGGGCCTGCGCCGAGGGCGTCTCGACCCCGACACGCTCCACGTGGGCGACGCGGTCGACTTCTGGCGGGTCGAGGCCATCGAGCGCGGGTCGTTCCTGCGGCTGCGCGCCGAGATGCGGGTTCCGGGGCGGGCGTGGCTCGAGCTGTCGGCATCCGGCGGGTCCGGCGGGTCCGGCGGGTCCGGCGCGTCCGCCGGCTCGCGCTACCGCCAGCGGGCCGTGTTCTTCCCGAGGGGACTTGCGGGCAGGCTCTACTGGTGGTCGATCCTGCCGTTCCACGGCGTGATCTTCTCGGGCATGGCGAATCGAATCACGGCCGAGGCCGAGGCCGACGAACGCGTCTGACGCGGCATCCGGAGGCCTCCGATGCGACTCGGTCGTGCGCCTCGAAAAAGGGTAACGAAACGGTAACGACGTTTGCTAGAGTGACGGGCACCGTCGCGCAAGGACGCGCGATCGGTGGAAAGGCCCGAACCCGTGACTCGCACCGTCCGTGCGATCGCCCCGACGATCGCGCCGCGTTCGACTGCCCCGAGCGCACCACCAGAAGCCCGGCCCGAACCTCGACCCGAAGCCCGTCGCAACGCCCGTGCGGCGACGGCGACGCCCCTGCTGCACCGACTCGCGCACCCGCCCAGGCGCTGGGTGCGCCTGCTGCTCGGAGCCGCCGGCGTGGCGACCGTGTCGACGCTGCTCATCGTCACGGGCATCCCGACGAGCGCCACGGCTCGTGACGTGTTCGGCGCGCTGCGCGGCCCGGGGGAGCCCGCGTTCATCGTCGGGCACCGCGGCGATCGCGCGAGCGCCCCCGAGAACACCATGACGTCGCTCGAGCTCGCCATGGACCGCCTCGCCTACGTCGAGACCGACGTGCAGCTCAGCCGCGACGAGGTGCCCATGCTCTTCCACGACACCGACCTCGAGCGCATCACGGGCGATCACCGCTCGGTCGGCGACCTCGACGCCGCGGCCCTCCGCAAGCTCGACGTCGGCGCCTGGTACGGCGACGAGTTCGCCGGAGAGCGGATGCCGACGCTCGACGAGTTCTTCACAGCCCTCGCCGAGCGGCCCGACGCCAGGGCCCTCGTCGAGCTGAAGGCCGACTGGACGTCCGACGAGGTGCGCACGGTCGTGGACCGCATCGAACGCCACGGACTGCGCGGGCGCGTGGTGCTCCAGAGCTTCAGCCTCGAGACCCTGTTCGCGCTGCAGCGGGTCTCGCCCTCGACGCCGCGCATCATGCTGATCCGCGAACTGCCCGCCGACCCCGTGCCGCTCGCGCAACGCCTCGGCCTCGTCGGATTCGGCACGACCGCGGCATCCGTCGTCGAGCAGCCGCAGGCGCTCGAGGCGCTGCACGCCGCCGAGGTGGCCGTGCTCTGCTACACGCTGAACTCCCACGAGAAGTGGGAGGAGGTGGGTGCGCTCGGCGTCGACGGCATCATCACCGACGAACCGAGCGAGCTCGACGAGTGGCTGGCGGTGACGGCGCCGGGCACCTGAGGACGCCGGCCTCCACGAGCGCGACCGTGCCGCATGCGCAGAACGGGCTCAGGCGAGCGCTTCTGCGATCGCGGCGATGTCGGTCGGCGTCGTGCGGCAGCATCCGCCGATGAGGCCGGCGCCCGCGGCGCGCCACGTGCGCACGAGGTCGGCATCGAAGCCGGCGGAGCCGTGCCAGGTGCGGGTCACGGCATCCCACGTCTCGCCGCTGTTCGGGTAGGCGACGACGGGCTTCGACGTGACCGAGCGGGCGATCCGGACCGCGTCGAGCACCTGCTCGGGCGGGCAGCAGTTCACGCCGACGGCGATGACCCGGTCGGATGCCGCGGCGAGCCCGAACGCGTCGGCGAGCGGCTCGCCCGTACGCAGTCGCTCGCCGTCGGGCGTGACCGCGAGCCACGCGCGCACGCCGGCGCCGTCGAGCTCGGCGACGAGCGCCTCGACCTCGCGAAGGGAGGGGATCGTCTCGATCGCGAGCAGGTCGGCGCCCGCGTCGGCGAGGATCCGCAGTCGGTCGTGATGCCAGGCCCGCAGCTCGGCGACGGTGAGGTCGTCGTCGCCGCGGTATTCGGAGCCGTCGGCGAGCGACGCGCCGTACGGGCCGATCGAGGCTGCCACCCACCCGCCGCCGGCCTCGTCGCGCGCCTGCGCGGCGAGCTCGACGCTGCGCACGAGCATCCGCCGCGCCTCGGCGGTCGTGCGGCCCGCGGCCGCGAAGCCGGATTCCGAGACCTGGTACGACGCGGCGACCGCGACGTCGGCGCCGGCCGAGAAGTAATCGCGATGCACGCCGAGGATCTCGTCGGGCTGCTCGAGCAGCGTCTGCGCGCTCCAGAGGGGTGCCGCGACATCCGCTCCGCGATCGGTCAGGAGCGTGCCGAGGCCGCCGTCGACGACGAGCGGGCGGGTCGAGAGTGCGCTCAGCAGTGCATCGGCGGTGGAGGCGCCGACCTCACCCACGGTTGTTCGACAGCTCGAAGATGCGGATGAGCTCGGCGACCGCGGCCTCGCGCTGCTCGCCGCCCGCGTCGTACATCTCGCTCACGTGCGTGCGCAGGTGGTTCTCGACGAGGAGCTTGTTCAGCGACCCGAGCGACTTCTGCACGGCGAGCGAGAGCGTGATGATGTCGACGCAGTAGTCCTCGTTCTCGATCATCTTCTCGATGCCGCGGAGCTGCCCCTCGATGATCTTCGTGCGGTGCAGTGCGCGTTTCTTGATGTCCTCGATCACCCCTCCATGGTAGTCCTCGCCGCCGCGTACCCCCGGGGGTACCGCGCTCCTGACGGTGCGAGGCGCTAGCGTTGGCGCATGGCGACCAGACTCCTGCGCGGTGCTGCGGCCGCGCTGCTCGCGCTGCTCGTCGCGGTCGCTCCGGCAGCGGCGGTCGCGGCGGCACCCGAGTCGGCGGTCACGGCCGCGCAGGCGGCGGCCGCGGCATCCGTCACCTCGCCCGTGACCGCGGTGCCGGCGGGCGTCGACGACTTCACGTTCGCGTCGTTCGACGCGGTCTACCTGCTCGGCCGCGACGAGGGCGGCCGCTCGGTGCTCGACACGACCGAGACGCTCGTCGCGCTCTTCCCCGACTTCGACCAGAACCGCGGCATCCGCCGGGCGATCCCGCTCGACTACGACGGCCACCCGGTCGACGTCCAGGTGCAGTCGGTGACGGATGCCGCGGGCCAGCCGCGCGCGTTCAGCACCGAGGAGGACGACGACGGCGAGTTCCTGCTGGTGACGATCGCCGGCGACGCGTACGTGCACGGCGAGCAGGCCTACGTCATCGCCTACCGCCAGCACAACGTGACGCTGCAGCCCGACGACGCCGACGTCGACGAGTTCTACTGGGACGTGAACGGCACCGGCTGGGCGCAGCCGTTCGGCACGGTGCGCGCCGAGCTCCGCGTCGACGGGGCGCTCGGCGACGCCTTCACGGGACAGGCCGCGTGCTACCGCGGCAGTGCCGGCACGGGCACGCCATGCGAGAGCCTGCGGCTGGGCGAGACGGCGGAGCAGCCGCTGCTCGTCGCGCAGGCGAGCACGATCGGCCCCTACGAGAACCTCACCATCGCCGCCGCGTTCGAGCCCGGCACGTTCGTGCCGCGCGACGAGTCGTTCGCATCGTCGCCCGCAGCGGTGACCTCGGCCGTGTTCGCGGCCGTCGCGCTCGCGATGTTCGTGCTCGCGCTCGTGCTGCGGCTGACGAGCTGGCGCAGCGCGCCGAGCGGCACGATCATCGCCCAGTACGAGCCGCCCGAGGGAGTCAGCGCGCTCATGGCGGCCGACCTCGTCGACCAGCCGTCGCGCGGCGTGACCGCCACCATCCTCGAGCGCGCGGTGGCGCGAGAGGTGCGCATCCTCGACCGAGGCGGCAAGAGCTACTCCGTGCAGTTCATGGGCGGGCCGCTCGGCGACCTCGACGCCCAGTCCGTCGTGCGGGCGCTCTTCAGCGACTACCCGACGGTCGGGCAGGAGCGCGCACTGAAGTCGAAGTCGACCGCCCTCGGCCAGCGCCTGCTCGCGATCCGCAAGGCCGTCGCCGCGCGGGCCGCGAGCTCGGGGCTGCGTCGACGACCCGCGATCGGCGGGCGCATCGCGATCGCCGCCGTCGCGATCCTCTCCGCGGTGATCGCCTTCATCGGCGCGGTCATCGCCCTCGAGGCCGTCATGGGCGGCGGCTGGCCGTTCCTCGCACTCTTCGTGGGCGGGCTCTCGGCCATGGCCGCCATCGTCACGGTCGCCGGGGTGCGGCCGCTCACCGCCGATGGGCGGCGACTGCGCGACCACCTCGAGGGCCTGCGCCTGTTCATCCGGCTCGCCGAGGCCGACCGCATCCGCATGCTGCAGAGCCCGAGCGGCGCGCTGCGCGACCCGGTGCGCGCCGCGCAGGCGCCCGTCTCCGGAGCGACGGATGCCGCGGCATCCGTCACCGGTCCGGCTGTCGCGGTCGACCCCGCAGAGGTGCTTCGACTGACGGAGCGCCTGCTGCCCTACGCCGCACTGTTCGGCCTCGAGAAGCAGTGGCTGCGCGAACTCGCATCGCTGTACGACGTGAACGGCCAGGAGCCGGGCTGGTACGCCGGGACGTCGGCGTTCGACGCCGCCCGATTCGCGGTCGCGGTCTCGGCGTTCACGACCACGTCGACCACCTCGTGGTCGGGCTCGTCGTCGAGTTCGTCGTCGTCGGGCTCCGGCGGCGGAGGGTCGTCCGGCGGTGGCGGTGGCGGTGGCGGTGGCGGCGGCGGAGGGGTCTGACCATGGCGGACTGGTTCTGGGCGGCCGTCGCGGGCCTCGTCGCGGGCGGCGCGCTGCTCGTCGGCGCGGTCATCGCGTGGTTCGTGAAGGTACCGGCGACGATCGTCGCCTCGGTCATGGCGTTCGGCTCGGGCGTGCTCATCTCGGCGCTCGCCTACGACCTCGTGCTCGAGGCGCAGGGCGAAGGCGGATTCTGGCCGACGGTCGGCGGCTTCGCGGTCGGCGCGGTCGTGTACGTGCTCGCGAACAACCTGCTCGACCGGCTCGACCAGCGCAATCCGCGCGGCAAGGGCGAGGACTCCGGCACGGGGGTCGGCATCGCGCTCGGCGCGCTGCTCGACGGTATCCCCGAGTCGGCCGTGCTCGGCCTCAGCATGGTCGGCGGCGGGGGAGTGAGCGTGCCGGTGCTCGTGGCCATCATCATCTCGAACGTGCCCGAGGGGCTCTCGAGCACGGCCGCGCTCAAGCAGGAGGGCCGTGGAGCCAAGTACGTGTTCCTGCTCTGGACCGGCATCGCGCTCGCGAGCGCGATCGCGGCGCTGCTCGGCTTCGTGCTGCTCGACGGCGCGAGCGGTGGGCTCACGGCGTTCATCACGGCGCTCGCCGCAGGGGCCATCCTGGCGATGATCTGCGACACGATGATCCCCGAGGCCTTCCGCTCGACGCACGCGTACACGGGCCTGCTCGCCACCTCGGGGTTCCTGCTGAGCTACGCGGTGCACGTGGCAGGTTGAGCGGATCGAGCGAACGCATCGGGCACGTCTCGCGCGTGTTTTCGCGGCATCCGGCCTGCTGCGGCTAGAATGGGGGCTGCGCCCAGGCGAACCCGTTCTTCGTTCGACCATGCGAGCCCCGCCCGCATGCTGCTCGAACAGTGTTCAACCTCCTGCAGTGTTCCTGCTCGATCAGGTCTTCTCCTCGAGCAGGGGTTCGCCCGTTCCGCACCGGTCGCATCCGTCGATGCGCCGAGCGGTGCCGGCCGCCGAGATCGGCGACGGGCAGGCGCCCAGAGACGAGCCCCGATACCCCGGAGGATCATGGCCCAGACGAGGCAGCGTCAGCGAACGCGTTCGCGCGACGACGACGCACCCATCATCCCGATCCTCGCGCGCAAGGTGCGCGAGGTCGAGCAGAAGGCGCAGAAGGGCAAGCTCGGTCCGACGAACCGCACCAAGTTCCAGGTCATCGCGCTGCTCATGCGCGAGGAGCGCGCCCGGGTGAAGTCCGACGGCGAGGTGCCCGACAACGCGCGCGCCGAACTGCTGAAGCGCCTCGACGGCATCGCGCAGATCCTCGCGAAGACCGCCGCGCGCGACACGAGCCTCATCACGCTGCTCGAACCGGATGCCTCGATCTCGACGGTCGCGCAGCGGTTCCGCCGTGACTGGCTGCTCGAGTCGGGCGCCGAGCTCAGCGCCGACGAGCTCATCATCACGCGCGAGGCCGAGGTCAAGCCCGTGCTCGCCGAGAACCAGGTGATCCCCGCGTCGGTCAAGTCGCGGCAGCTCGCGAACCCGTTCCTCGCCCCCGACTTCTCGAAGCCCGTTGCTCCGCCCGCACCCGTGCGACGGCTCGCCAACTGGGAGCTGCTCGGCCCGCTGTTCAAGGCGTTCGAGCAGGGTTCCGGAGGCCAGGCCGCCTCGATGGAGCTGCCCGAGGCGCCCAAGATCGATCGGCTCGCGCCACGCGGGCTCGAGCTCATGAAGCACCAGGCGCGGTTCATCGAATCCGCTCGCGAGGGGCACCGCACGTTCCTGCTCGCCGACGAGCCCGGACTGGGCAAGACCGCGCAGTCGGTGCTCGCGGCATCCGTCGCCGATGCCTACCCGCTGCTCGCGGTCGTGCCGAACGTCGTGAAGATGAACTGGGCGCGCGAGGTCGAGCGCTGGACGCCGCACCGGCGCGCGACCGTCATCCACGGCGACGGCGACTCGCTCGACGCGTTCGCCGACGTGGTCGTCGTCAACTACGACGTGCTCGACCGGCACATGGCCTGGCTGTCGACCCTCGGGTTCCGCGGCATGGTCGTCGACGAGGCGCACTTCATCAAGAACCTGCAGTCGCAGCGCTCGAAGAACGTGCTCGCGCTCGCCGACCGCATCCGCCGCGCCACGCCGGGCGGAGACCCCCTGCTGCTCGCCCTCACGGGCACCCCGCTCATCAACGACGTCGACGACTTCCGGGCCATCTGGCAGTTCCTCGGCTGGATCGAGGGCGACAAGCCGTCGCCCAGGCTGCTCGGACTCCTCGAAGAGAACGGGCTCACGCCCGCCGAGCCCGGCTTCTACGCCTCCGCGCGTCGCACCGTCATCGACCTCGGTATCGTGCGCCGGCGCAAGGTCGACGTCGCCGCCGACCTGCCGGCCAAGCGCATCGCCGACCTCCCGGTCGAGCTCGACGACGAACTGGGGCGCTCGGTGCGCGCGGCCGAGCGCGAGCTCGGCAACCGCCTCGTCGGCCGGTTCCGTGCGCTCGTCGAGTCGCGCAACCTGCGCGTCGGCGACCTCGACGACGACGTGCGCGACCAGTACATCCGGGCCGTCGCGAGCGCCGAGCTCGAGGAGTCGAAGTCGGCGAAGTCGGGCGAGAACGTCTTCACGATGGTGCGCAAGATCGGCCAGGCGAAGGCCGGCCTCGCGGCCGACTACGCCGCGCAGCTCGCGCGCTCGGTCGGTAAGGTCGTCTTCTTCGCCAAGCACATCGACGTCATGGACCAGGCCGAGTCGGCGCTCGCCGCGCGCGACCTGCGCACCGTCTCGCTCCGAGGCGACCAGACCGCATTGCAGCGGCAGGCGGCGATCGACGCGTTCAACAACGATCCGGATGTCGCGGTCGCGGTCTGCTCGCTGACCGCGGCCGGCGTCGGCGTCAACCTGCAGGCCGCGTCGAACGTCGTGCTCGCGGAGCTCAGCTGGACCGCCGCCGAGCAGACCCAGGCCATCGACCGCGTGCACCGCATCGGTCAGGACGAGCCGGTCACCGCATGGCGCATCATCGCCGCGCACACGATCGACGCGCGCATCGCCGAGCTCATCGACTCCAAGCAGGGCCTCGCGGCCCGCGCGCTCGACGGCCAGGACGTCGAGCCGGGCTCGGCCGACTCGGTGCAGCTCGACGCCCTCCAGCACCTGCTGCGCGCGGCGCTCGACGGCGCGCTGTAGCGCACGAGGCCGCCCGGCCGGTCGACGCGTCATCCGTCGATCCCCGTCCCTCGCCCGAGCCGAAGGGGCGTGGATCGACGGATCAGCCGCCCGCCCGGCCAGGGGATCCGCGGCTCGCGGAGACAGCGTGGCGAGAACCTTGCACATCTTGGCGACCTTGCCTCGCGAGGGCCGTCGAGCCGCGTTCCGAGAGTCGAGGTTCGCTAGACTTCCGAACGTCGTGCCCCGATGAAGCGGCTCCAGCGACGTTCCCCAACTACCAAGGAGTCCCAGGCGTCATGAAGATCGGAATCCTCACCTCGGGCGGCGATTGCCCCGGACTGAACGCGGTCATCCGCGGATCCGTGCTGAAGGGCGTCATCTCCTACGACACCGAGTTCGTCGGCTTCCGCAACGGCTGGCGCGGCGTCGTCGAAGAGGACCTGATGCCGATCGTGCGTCACGACGTGCGCGGCCTCGCCAAGCAGGGCGGCACGATCCTCGGCTCCAGCCGCACCAACCCGTTCGAGGGCGAGGGCGGGGGCCCCGAGAAGATCCAGGAGATGCTCGACCGCAACGGCATCGACGCGATCATGGCCATCGGCGGCGAGGGCACGCTCACGGCCGCCCGCCGCCTGTGGGACGAAGGCGGCATCAAGGTCATCGGCGTGCCGAAGACCATCGACAACGACCTCGCGGCCACCGACTACTCGTTCGGCTTCGACACGGCCGTGCAGATCGCGACCGAGGCCATCGACCGCCTGCGCACGACGGCCGACTCGCACGGCCGCTGCATGGTGCTCGAGGTCATGGGCCGCCACGTCGGCTGGATCGCCCTGCATTCGGGCATGGCCGGAGGCGCGCACGCGATCCTCATCCCCGAGCAGCCGCAGACCATCGAGCAGATCACCGAATGGGTCGAGTCCGTGCGCGACCGCGGCCGTGCGCCGCTCGTCGTCGTCGCCGAGGGCTTCAAGTTCGAGGGCATGGAGGAGGCGCACTCGCACAAGGGCCTCGACGCGTTCAACCGACCGCGCCTCGGCGGCATCGCCGAGCTCATCGCGCCCATGATCGAGGAGCGCACGGGCATCGAGTCGCGCGCCACCGTGCTCGGCCACATCCAGCGCGGCGGCGAGCCGACCGCGTTCGACCGCGTGCTCGCCACCCGGCTCGGCATGGCCGCCGTCGACGCGGTCTACGACGGCGCGTGGGGCTCCATGGTCACGCTGCGCGGCACCGACATCGAGACGGTCTCGATCGCCGAGGCCGTCGGCTCGCTCAACCAGGTTCCGCCGGCGCGCTACGACGAGGCGAAGATCCTCTTCGGCTGAGTCCGACGGGCGTCGCATGAGTCGAGGCGAACGGATGCCGCTGCCGCAGGTCTGCGTCTGCTACCTGCTGCGCGAGCACGAGGGCCGCACCGAGGTGCTGCTCGGCCGCAAGCGCCACGGCCTGGGCGTCGGCAACTTCGTCGGCCCGGGCGGCAAGCTCGAGCCGGGGGAGTCCGCGGCCGAGGCCATGGTGCGCGAGGTGCTCGAGGAGACGGGCATCCGCGTCGAGCCGCGCGACCTCGAGCCGCGAGGGCTCCTGAGCTACCACTTCCCGCACCGCGAGTCGTGGAGCCAGGAGTCGAGCGTGTTCGTCGCACGTCGATGGAGCGGCGAGCCCGCGGCGTCCGACGAGCTCGAGCCCGAGTGGTTCGCGCTCGACGAGGTGCCCTACGCGACGATGTGGGACGACGCGAGATTCTGGCTGCCCGGCGTGCTCGCGGGCGGCACGGTGCGGCGCACGTTCGTCTTCGGCGCCGACCTCGCGAGCGTGGTGGAGGAGCGCGGAAGCGTCGCGTAGGATTTACCCGGCGTTCGCCGGTTCTTCATCGTTGTCGGCTTTCGCCCTGTTCATCCGGTGACTCTCTGCACCGATCCGAGTCCGATCCAAGAAAGATGCCGGTGGATCTCACCCTCATCGTCGTGCTGGTCATCGCACTGGCCCTCTTCTTCGACTTCACCAACGGCTTCCACGACACCGCCAACGCGATGGCCACGCCCATCGCGACCGGTGCACTCCGGCCGAAGGTGGCGGTCGCGCTCGCCGCGATCCTCAACCTCGTCGGCGCGTTCCTCTCGACCGAGGTGGCCAAGACCATCTCGGGCGGCATCATCAAGGAAGGCGACGGGGGCGTGCTCATCACGCCCCAGCTGATCTTCGCGGGCCTCATCGGCGCCGTCGTCTGGAACATGGTGACCTGGCTGCTCGGCCTGCCGTCGTCGTCGAGCCACGCGCTCTTCGGCGGCCTCATCGGCGCCGCGATCGTGGGCGCCGGCGTCGGCGCCGTCGACTTCGCGGTGGTCGTCTCGAAGGTCATCCTGCCCGCGATCCTCGCGCCGCTCACCGCCGGCCTCATCGCCTACCTGGCGACGAAGCTCGCCTACGCGATCACGCGCCGCTACGACGGCAAGCCCGACGGGCGCTCGGGCTTCCGGTTCGCGCAGATCTTCTCGTCGTCGCTCGTCGCGCTCGCCCACGGCACCAACGACGCGCAGAAGACCATGGGCGTCATCACGCTCACGCTGGTCGCCGCCGGCCTGCAGACCGCGGGCAGCGAAGTGCAGACGTGGGTCATCGTGACCTGCGCGATCGCCATCGCGCTCGGCACGTACATGGGCGGGTGGCGCATCATCCGAACCCTCGGCACGGGCCTCACCGACGTGAAGCCCGCGCAGGGCTTCGCCGCCGAGACCGCGACCGCCGCGACGATCCTCGCATCGAGCCACGTCGGCTTCGCGCTCTCGACCACGCAGGTCGCCTCGGGGTCGGTCATCGGCTCCGGCCTCGGTCGTCGCGGCTCCAAGGTGCGTTGGCGCACCGCCGGCCGCATCGGCATCGGCTGGCTGCTCACGCTGCCCGCGGCCGGCGCCGTGGGTGCGATCGCCGCGTTCATCGCACTGCTCGGTCCCGTCGGCGTCATCCTCGACGCCGTGGTCGGCGCGGGCGTCATCACCGGCATCTTCCTGCTTTCGCAGCGCAGCGAGGTCTCGGCCTCGAACGTCACGAGCGAGGTGGCCGACTCCGGTCGAGCGGTGAAGATCAAGCGCAACCCGAAGCCGAAGGGCAAGGTGTCCAAGTGATCGACTGGCTCGCATTCGTGCTGGTGCTCGTGTCGGCGCTCGTCGGCGCGTGCGTCGTGGTCTCGGCGTACTCCCTCGGCATCCGCCTGCTGACCATCTCGGGGCGCACGCCCGTCGTCACCCCGGCCGAGTTCACCGACGCGATCACGATCGTGACCCCCGCCGAGATCCGCAAGGCCGAGAAGCAGGCCGCCAAGGCGGCCCGCAAGAGCCCGCTCACCGACGGCCAGAAGCGATTCGCGCTCGTCGGCGCCTACGCGAGCTTCGCACTGAGCGCGATCGCCGTGCTCGTCGGCGTCTACCTCATCATCGGCGAGCACCTCTTCAAGATCTTCAGCTGACCGGTCCTTCTGCTGGCCCGCCTCCTCCTGCTATAACTCAATTCCCGACAGTCCACCCGTCGGGCGCACCCGAGCGCCCGTCCCTCATCGAAGGTTCCCGGATGACCACAGAGACCGCCCCTGACACTCGACCCGACGGCGCGAAGCCCGTCGGCGCGTTCGACCGCTTCTTCCAGATCACCGAACGTGGCTCGACGATCGGCACCGAGGTTCGCGGCGGTCTCGTCACGTTCATCACGATGGCCTACATCGTCGTGCTCAACCCGATCATCCTGTCGGCGGGTGTCGACGTCGACGGCAACTCGCTCGCCTTCCCGGCCGTCGCCGCGGTGACGGCGCTCACCGCCGGCGTGATGACGATCCTGTTCGGCCTCGTCGCACGCCTGCCGTTCGCGTTCGCGGCGGGCCTCGGCATCAACTCGTTCCTGGCGTTCAGCGTCGTGGGGCAGGTGACCTGGCCCGAGGCGATGGGCCTGGTCGTCATCAACGGCCTCATCATCGTGCTGCTCGCCGCGACCGGCCTGCGCCGCCTCATCTTCGACGCCGTGCCCTACGAGTTGAAGATCGCGATCACCGTGGGCATCGGCCTCTTCATCGCGTTCATCGGCTTCGTCGATGCGGGCCTCGTGACCGCGACGGGCCAGAACTCGCCCCCGGTGGGCCTCGGCATCGGCGGGTCGATCGCGACCGTTCCGACACTCGTCTTCATCGTCACGCTGCTGCTCACCGGCGTGCTCGTCGCCCGCAAGGTGAAGGGCGCCCTGCTCATCGGCCTCGTCACGGGCACGGTGCTCGCCGTGGTCATCGAGGCGATCTGGCACCTCGGCTCGAGCGTCGACAACGAGGGCGGCTGGGGACTCTCGGTGCCCGCGCTCAACGGCAGCCTGTTCGCGGTGCCCGACCTGAGCCTGGTCGGCGACGTGAGCTTCGACTTCAGCAAGGTCGGCTTCCTCACGGTCATCATGCTCGTCTTCACGCTCGTGTTCACGAACTTCTTCGACGCCATGGGCACCATGACGGGCCTGTCGAAGGAGGCCGGGCTGGCCGACGAGAAGGGCAACTTCCCGCGGCTGAAGAGCGCGCTCGTCGTCGAGGGCGTCGGTGCCGTCGCCGGCGGGTTCACGTCGGGCTCGTCGAACACCGTGTTCATCGAGTCCGGCTCGGGCATCGGCGAGGGTGCCCGCACGGGCTTCGCGAACATCATCACGGGCGTGCTGTTCCTGCTCGCGATGTTCCTCACGCCGCTCGCGCAGATCGTGCCGAGCGAGGTCGCCGCGGCCGCGCTGGTCATCGTCGGCGCCATGATGATGGCGCAGATCCGCGACCTCGACCTCAGCAACTTCTCGGTGCTGCTGCCCGTGTTCCTCACCGTGGTCGTCATGCCGCTCACGTACTCGATCGCGAACGGCATCGGCGCGGGCTTCGTCGCCTGGGTCGTCGTGCGGTCGCTCTCGGGCAAGGCGAAGACGATCAGTCCGCTGCTGTGGATCGTCGCCGCCGGGTTCGTGCTCTACTTCGCCCGTGGTCCGATCGAGGCGCTCTTCGGCGCCTGACCCGCACCCCGAACGACGGATGCCCCGTGGCCGGCCGGCCACGGGGCATCCGCGTTCCTGCTCCGGGCGGGTCAGCCCGCGCGGTCTGCGCCTTCGGTGCCCTCGGGGTGGGTGGCGTCGCGCACGTCGTCGGTGCCGCGCGCCCGCCCGATGGCCGACATCACGTGGAAGATCACGATCGCCGCGATCGTGCCGAGCGCGATGCCGTTGAACGAGACCCCGCCGATCTTGAAGGTGAAGTCGGCGATGCCGATGATGAGCGCCGTGGCCGCCGTGAACTGGTTCACGGGCCGCGAGAAGTCGACCTTGTTGTCGACCCAGATCTTGACGCCGATGATGCCGATGAGCCCGTAGAGGGCCGTCGTCACGCCGCCGAGCACCCCCGGCGGGATCGTGTTGATGACGGCGCCGAACTTGGGGGAGAGGCCGAGCAGGATCGCGACGACGCCCGCGACCCAGTACGCCGCCGTCGAGTACACGCGGGTCGCGGCCATGACGCCGATGTTCTCGCCGTACGTGGTCGTGCCCGATCCGCCGAAGAACCCCGCGATGGTCGTCGCCAGCCCGTCGGAGAACAGGGCGCGACCGGTCGAGCGGTTGATCGAGGCATCCGTCATCTGGGCGACGCCCTTGATGTGGCCGACGTTCTCGGCGACGAGCACGAGCACGACGGGCAGGAACGCGGGCAGGTAGCCCCAGATCGAGGCGTCGGCGAACGGGTTGGACGGGAGGTGGAAGGTCGGCAGGCCCACCCACGCGGCGGCCTCGATCGGCGCATAGTTGACCTGGCCGAGCAGCGCGGCGACGATGTAGCCGAGCACGACGCCCACGAGGATCGACATGCGGCCGAGCAGCCCTCGGAAGAGCACGCTCGAGATGATCACCGCGGCGAGCGTGACGAGGGCCGTGAGCGGCTCCTGCATGAAGTTGTCGCGGGCTGCCGGGGCGAGGTTGAAGCCGATGAGCGCGACGATCGCGCCGGCGACGACGGGCGGCATGAGCGCGTCGATCCACCCGGTGCCGAGCCACTGCACGATGAGGCCGATCGCGGCGAGCAGCACGCCCACTACGACGATGCCGAAGAGCGCCGCGCCCATGGGGTCGGCGACGTTCTCGGCGGCCAGCGCGGCCGTGATCGGGGCGATGAACGCGAACGACGAGCCGAGGTAGCTCGGCACCTTGTTCTGCGTGATGACGAGGAACAGGATCGTGCCGATGCCCGAGAAGAACACCGTGGTCGCGGGCGGGAAGCCCGTGAGGATCGGCACGAGGAAGGTCGCGCCGAACATCGCGATCACGTGCTGCGCCCCGAGCCCGATCGTGCGCGGCCAGCTGAGGCGTTCGCCGGGGGCGACCACCTGCCCCGGAAGCACGTGCTTGCCGTCGCCGTGCAGCGTCCAGGTGAAGTTCATCTCGCTCCGTTCGATCGCGCCCCGTCGGGGATCCCTGAGAGCGTATCGGGGGGTTTGCCCCATGTCATGCAGCCGCCGCGGCTCGTAGCGTTGAAGCATCACCACGAACAGGAGAGATCCCATGACCACCACCGCCACGACCACCGCACCGGCCCCGTTCGCCGAGGTTCCCACCGCGGCCGCTGCCGCGCAGGAGTCGAACGGCTTCAGCATCTCGAGCCTCGTGCTCGGCATCGTCTCGATCTTCGCGAGCTTCACGTTCTTCGTGCCCGCCGTCGGCCTCGTGCTCGGCATCATGGCGCTCAAGCGCGAGCCGGCCTCGCGCACCATGGCGATCTGGGGCATCGTGCTGAACGGCGTCATGCTCGCGGGCACCGTGCTCGTCACCTTCGGAGCGCTGCTCTTCGGGCTGGCGATGCTGCCGTTCCTGCCGTTCGCCCTCATCTGAGCCGTCAGGCGGTCGCGAAGGCCGCCTGCGATGCTCGCACCCTCGAGGCGGGGGCTCCTTCGGGGGCCCCCGCCTCAGGCGTAGAAGCCGCGGAGCAGCGCCTCGGTGCCGTCGACGTGCTCGGCCATCGCGGCCGCCGCCTCGTCGGCGTTGCCGCGGAGGATCGCGGCGACGATCGCCCGGTGCTGGACGTTCGCGTGCACGATGTTCGGCGCGAGCAGCGGGATGCCGTCGAGCAGTTCGTTGACCCGCATGCGCACGTCGGCGACCAGCGGGATCACGCTCGGCGCGCCGAGCAGTTCGGCGATGAGCAGGTGCAGGCGCGAATCCGCGGTGCGGTACTGCTCGGCGGAGGCGGCGTCGCAGGCCTCGTACGCCTGCCAGAGGCGGTCGCGGTCTGCTGAGCTCAGCTCGCTCTCGGCGGCCCGGCGTGCCGTGCCGACCTCGATGACTGCGCGGAGGGCGAGCGTGTCGCCGAGGTGCGCCGCGCGGCGGGCCCGCTCGTCGTCGGAAACGACGCCGGCGACGACGGGTCGGGGCGTCGGCAGCACGTCGGACACGAACGTGCCGCCGCTGCGGCCGCGGCGCGCGACGAGCCACCCGGCGTCGGCGAGCGACCCGATCGCCTCGCGGAGGGTGTCGCGACTCACCTCGAGCATGCCCGCGAGCTCGCGCTCGGCGGGCAACCGATCGCCCGGACCGATGAGGCCGAGGCGGATCGACTGGAGCAGGCGCTGCACGGTCTCCTCGAAGGCGTTCGCCTGGCGCGCGGGCGTGAAGAGCAGCGCGGCGCTCACCGTGCCCGACGCGCCATCGCCCGAGGCTTCGGATGCGGCATCCGAAGCCTCGGGCGATGCGGAACGGGACGTCATGCGCTCAAGCCTAGAGCGGCGTGACGTAGGCCGAGCTGATGCCGCCGTCGACGAGGAACGTCGACCCCGTGATGAACGAGGCGTCGTCGCTGGCGAGGAACGCGACCGCCGCCGCGAGCTCCTCGGGCTCGGCGAACCGTCCGACCGGGATGTGCACGAGGCGGCGCTGGGCGCGCTCGGGATCCTTCGCGAAGAGCTCCTGCAGGAGCGGCGTGTTGACGGGGCCCGGGCAGAGCGCATTCACCCGGATGCCCTGGCGGGCGAACTGCACGCCGAGCTCGCGGCTCATGGCGAGCACGCCGCCCTTCGAGGCGGTGTACGAGATCTGCGAGGTCGCCGATCCGAGCACCGCGACGAACGACGCCGTGTTGATGATCGAGCCGCGGCCCTGCGGCACCATGTGGCGGAGCGCTGCGCGGGAGCAGAGGTACACCGACTTCAGGTTGACGTCCTGCACCTTCTGCCAGGCTGGCAGCTCGGTCGTCTCGATCGAGTCGTCGTCGGGCGGCGAGATGCCCGCGTTGTTGAACGCGATGTCGACCGAGCCGTACGCGCGCGCGGCCTCGTCGAAGAGGTGGTCGACCTGGTCCTGGTCGGTCACGTCGACCCGCACGAAGAGGCCGTCGACGAGTTCGGCGGCGGCGGGTCCCGCCGTGGCATCCATGTCGCCGATGACGACCCTCGCGCCCTCGGCTGCGAGGCGCTTGGCGGTCGCGAGCCCGATGCCGGAGGCGCCGCCGGTGATGACGGCGACCCGGCCGGCGAGTCGCTGCGTGAGGTCGATGCGTGGAAGGTCGGTCATGGTGCTCCTGTCTGGGATTTGTCGACGGCTGTCGGCGCCGTCAGTCGACGGCGAGGAAGACGTTCTTGGTCTCGGTGAACGCGAGCGGTGCGTCGGGTCCGAGCTCGCGACCGAGCCCCGACTGCTTGAATCCGCCGAACGGCGTGCTGTACCGCACCGACGAGTGCGAGTTCACGCTGAGGTTGCCCGATTCGACGGCCCGGGCGACGCGGATGCCGCGCGAGAGGTCGCGGGTCCAGATTGAGCCCGAGAGGCCGAACCGGCTCGCGTTCGCGAAGCCGACCGCGTCGGCCTCGTCGTCGAACGGGAAGACCGAGACGACCGGGCCGAAGATCTCATCGCGGGCCGTGCGCGCGTCGCGCGCGGGCGTGAGCACGGTCGGTGCGAACCAGAAGCCGTCGCCCGTCGGCGCGCTGCCCCGGAAGGCGACGTCGGCGTCGTCGGGCACGAACGAGCGCACGCGGTCGAGGTGCTCGCGCGCGACGAGCGGGCCCATCTCGGTCGACTCGTCGTTCGGGTCGCCGACCCTGACGTTCGCGACCGCGGGTTCGAGCAGCTCCATGAACCGGTCGTAGACGCTGCGCTCGACGAGGATCCGGCTGCGCGCGCAGCAGTCCTGCCCGGCGTTCTCGAAGACGCCGTAGGGGGCGGTCGCGGCGGCCCGCTCGAGGTCGGCGTCGGCGAAGACGATGTTCGCGCTCTTGCCGCCGAGCTCGAGCGTGACGCGCTTCACCTGCTCGGCGCATCCGGCCATGATGCGCTTGCCGACCTCGGTCGAGCCCGTGAAGACGACCTTGCGCACGGTCTCGTTCGTGACGAAGCGCTCGCCGACGACCGAGCCCGCGCCGGGCACGACCTGGAACAGCCCCTCGGGCAGGCCGGCCGTGAGCGCGAGCTCGCCGAGCCGCAGGCTCGTCAGCGGCGTCCAATCGGCCGGCTTCAGCACGACCGCGTTGCCGGCCGCGAGCGCCGGGGCGAAACCCCATGACGCGATCGTCATCGGGAAGTTCCACGGCGTGATCACGCCGACGACGCCGAGCGGCTCCTGGAAGGTGACGTCGAGGCCGCCGGCCACCGGGATCTGCCGGCCGAACAGGCGCTCCGGCGACGCCGAGTAGTACTCGAGCACGTCGCGCACGTGCGCGGCCTCCCACCTCGCCTGCGTGATCGGATGCCCCGAGTTGCGCACCTCGAGGGCGGCGAGCTCCTCGACCGCGCCGTCGACGGCATCGGCGAACCGCCGCAGCATGCGGCCCCGGTCGGCAGGCGCGAGCCGCGCCCACTCGCGCTGCGCCTCGGCGGCACGGGCGATGGCGGCATCCGTCTGCTCGATCGTCGACGATTCGACGGTCGTCACGACCTTCCCGTCGGCCGGGTTGACGATGGTCCTGGTCATGCTGGGCTCCTCGTGGTGCGTGCGGCGGAACCGGTGGCCTGGTCGGCTCGGGCGGCGCGGTCGGTCCGGGCGGCGCGGTCGGTCCGGGCGGCGCGGTGCGTGCGGGCGGCGTCGACGAGCCCGGCGAACAGCCGGCGGTCGGCCGCGTTCTCCTCCGGATGCCACTGCACGCCAAGTCCGAAGGGCACGCCCTCGACCTCGACGGCCTCGATCACCCCGTCGTCGGTGCGCGCGGTGACGGTGAGGCCGTCGGCCACCCGGTCGAGCGCCTGATGGTGGTAGAGGTGAACGGGCAGGCGCCCGTCGCCCACGAGCCCGCCCAGCAGCGAGCCGGACTCGACGCTCACCTCGTCGTCGCCGAAGACCGCGGGACCGGGCTGGTACTTCTCGGATCCGACCACGTCGGGCAGGTGCTGCACGAGCGTGCCGCCGAGCGCGACGTTCAGCATCTGCGCACCACGGCAGATGCCGAGGAACGGGGTCTCCGACGAGATCGCCTCGGCGAGCAGGTCGTGCTCCCATGCATCGCGGTCCGTGCGGGGCGCGCCCGTGCGCGGATGGGCCTCCTGCCCGTACCGTGCGGGGTCGACGTCTGCGCCGCCTGCGACGATGAGCCCGTCGAGCCCGGCGAGCACCGCCCTCGCGATGCCGGGTGACGACGGCTGCGGCGGCAGCAGCACGGCGATGCCGCCCGCGTCGGTGACCGCGTCGAGGTACACCTTCGGCAGGAACGACGCCGGGACGTCCCACACGCCGGTCCGCGCCTGCTCGAGATAGGTGGTCACGCCGATCAGCGGTGCGGATGCGGCGGCCCCCACCGCGGCATCCGCACCGGTCACTGGAGTCGGACCGGTGCCTGCGGCGATCGGTTCAGAGCCGTTCGAAGCCACGAACACGCTCCCAGTCCGTCACGGCCGCGTCGTAGGCGGCGAGTTCGACGCGCGCGTTGTTGAGGTAGTGCTCGACCACCTCGTCGCCGAACGCGTCGCGCGCGATGTCCGATCCGGCGAACAGGTCGGCAGCTTCGCGCAGCGTCGCCGGAACGCGCGCCACGTCGCTCTCGTAGGCATTGCCGACGAAGAGGTCGCCGGGTTCGAGCTCCTGCTCGATGCCGTGCAGGCCCGCCGCGATGAGCGCGGCGACCGCGAGGTACTGGTTGACGTCACCGCCGGGGACGCGGTTCTCGACGCGCATGCCGTGCCCGTGCCCGACGACGCGCAGCGCGCACGTGCGGTTGTCGAGGCCCCAGGCGATCGCGGTCGGCGCGAACGATCCCGCGACGTAGCGCTTGTACGAGTTGATGTTCGGCGCCGAGAAGAGCGTGAGCTCGCGCATCGCGGCGAGCTGCCCGGCGAGGAAGTGCCGGAAGAGCTTCGACATGCCGTGCGGGGCATCGGGGTCGCTGAACACCGCCGAGCCGCCCTCACCGCGCAGGCTGATGTGGATGTGGCAGCTGTTGCCCTCGCGCTCGTTGAACTTCGCCATGAAGGTGAGCGACCTGCCGTGGCGGTCGGCGATCTCCTTCGCCCCGTTCTTGTAGATCGAGTGGTTGTCGCAGGTGCCGAGCGCGTCGGTGTACCGGAACGCGATCTCCTGCTGGCCGAGGTTGCACTCGCCCTTCACGCCCTCGCAGTACATGCCCGCGCCGTCCATGGAGTTGCGGATGTCTCGCAGCAGCGGCTCCATGCGCGTCGACGCGAGCAGCGCGTAGTCGATGTTGTAGTCGCTCGCGGGCGTGAGGTCGCGGTACCCCTTGCGCCACGCGTCGCGGAACGAGTCGTCGAATACGATGAACTCGAGCTCGGTGCCGACGAAGGCGGTGAGCCCACGCTCCGCGAGGCGTTCGAGCTGTCGTTGCAGGATGCGACGCGGCGACGCTTCGACCGGGGTGCCGTCGAGCCACTGCAGGTCGGCGGTCACGAGCGCGGTCGCCTCGAGCCAGGGCGCCGCGCGCAGCGTCGAGAAGTCGGGGATGAGCGCCATGTCGCCGTAGCCGCGCTCCCAGCTCGACATCGCGTAGCCGTCGACCGTGTTCATCTCGACGTCGACCGCGAGCAGGTAGTTGCACGCCTCGGCGCCGTGCTCGGCGACGTCCTCGAGGAAGAGCCTCGCCGAGACGCGCTTGCCGACGAGTCGGCCCTGCATGTCGGTGAACGCGACGATGACCGTGTCGACCTCGCCCTCGTCGACCGCCGATCGCAGTGCGTCGAGGGTCAGGAATCCCTTCGGTGCCGGCATCCGATGCTCCTTCGCGAACCTAATGGTCGGGTGTTCCGACCATTAGAGCACAGTCGCTGCGACCGCGATAGGACTGTCCGGCTGCTGTGCCGGGTCGTGAAGGCGAGCATCATTCGAAAAAGGTCTGGACGGGCTACCATTCAGACCCCTAAAGTCAGCCCCAAGCATCGCACCCCCCCCGCGCCGGCCGTCGGCTCGCGCGAACGAGCACAAGGGAGCCGTCATGGCGAAAGACACCCTGAAGGTCTCGGGCGTGAAGTACACGACCGCCGACCAGGGCTACTTCGAGAAGCGCAGACTCACGAGAACGGCCGGCGTCTGGGGCCTCTGGGGACTCGCGGTCGCCGCGGTCATCTCCGGCGACTTCTCCGGCTGGAACTTCGGCATCGACTTCGCCGGGTTCGGCGGCATGCTGATCGCGTTCGCGATCCTCGTGGTCATGTACTACGGCCTGATCTTCTCGATCGGCGAGATGGCCTCGGCGATGCCGCACACGGGCGGGGCGTACTCGTTCTCGCGCGCGGCCATGGGGCCGTGGGGCGGATTCGTCACCGGGCTCGCCGAGACGATCGAGTACGTCGCGACCACGGCGGTGATCGTGTACTTCTCCGCCGCCTACGCGGACAGCATCACGGCCGAACTGCTCGGCTTCTCGATGCCCGCGTGGGTCTGGTGGATCGTGCTCTACCTCGTGTTCATCGCCCTGAACTCGGCCGGTGCGAGCATCTCGTTCAAGTTCGCGATCGTCGTCTCGATCATCTCCATCGCGATCCTGCTCGTGTTCAGCGCCATGGCGATCTTCTCGGGAGCGTTCTCGTGGGACAAGCTCTACGACATCGCTCCGGATGCCGGTGCCAGCGCGTTCCTCCCGCACGGCGTCTTCCCGATCCTCTTCGCGCTGCCGTTCGCGATGTGGTTCTTCCTCGGCATCGAGGAGCTCCCCCTGGCCGCCGAGGAGTCGCACAACCCCGTCCGCGACATCCCCCGTGCCGGGCTCTGGGCACGCGGCACGCTCATCGTCACCGGCCTGCTCGTGCTCGTGCTCAACACGGGCGTCATCGGCGCCGAGGCGACCGGCGTCGCGGGCGAGCCGCTGCTCGACGGCTTCCGCGCGATCGTCGGCGACGGCGCCGCCGCGGTGCTCGCGCTGTTCGCGCTCATCGGCCTGCTCGCGTCGCTGCAGGGCATCATGTTCGCCTACGGACGCAACATGTACTCGCTCTCGCGGGCCGGCTACTACCCGAGGTTCCTCTCGCTGACCGGCAAGCGGCAGACGCCGTACGTCGCACTGTTCGCGGGCGGCCTGATCGGGTTCATCGCCCTCGTCGTGGTCGACGCCGCCGGCGGTGCGACCGGGGTCGCCGGTGCGATCGTGCTGAACATCGCCGTCTGGGGTGCCGTGCTGGCCTACCTGCTGCAGATGGTCTCGTTCGTGATCCTGCGTCGCAAGTACCCGAACGCCAAGCGTCCGTACCGCAGCCCGTGGGGCGTCGGCGGCGCGGTGACGGCGGCAGTGATCGCCGCGCTCATCTTCGTCGGATTCCTGCTGAACCCCACGTTCCTGCCCGCGATCATCGCGATCATCGTGGTCTACGTGGTCATGCTCGCGATCTTCGCCCTCTGGGGCCGGCACCGCCTCGTGCTCTCGCCCGAGGAGGAGTACGCCGTCTCCGGCGGCCTGCACGGCGATCCGCAGGCCGAGGGCTACGGCGGCGCGGTCGAGCAGGAGCTGCTCGCTGCCGACGGCGTCGACGACGCCGGCGGAGCCGCCGACCCCGTGGGCGGCTCCGGAGCGAGCTGAACGCACCCGATCGGCCGGTCGATCCGACCGGCCGATCGGCGCGTCCGGACGATCGATCGCGATCGTCGGCGCACTCAGGATCCGGTCGGGATCCCGCGAGTAGGCTCGATTGCGAACCGACCCGGAGGTGTTCGTGACGACGACGTCAGACAATCCAACCCCTACCCGAACCGAGACCGATTCCCTCGGAACGGTCGAGGTCCCGGCAGACGCCTATTGGGGCGTGCACACGCTTCGGGCCCTCGAGAACTTCCCGATCTCGAAGCGGCCCATCTCGGTCTATCCCGAACTCGTGATCGCGCTCGCCGCCGTCAAGCAGGCCGCCGCACGGGCGAACCACGACGTCGGCGTGCTGAACGACGAGAAGGCCGCGTGGATCGACGAGGCATGCCAGCGCATCATGGACGGCGCGTTCCACGAGCAGTTCGTCGTCGGCGTGATCCAGGGCGGCGCCGGCACGTCGACCAACATGAACGCGAACGAGGTCATCGCCAACGTCGCGCTCGAGCTGGCCGGGTACGCCAAGGGGCGGTACGACATCCTGCATCCGATCGACGACGTGAACCGCAGCCAGTCGACGAACGACACCTACCCGACCGCGCTCAAGGTCGCGATGACCTACTCGCTCACGACCATGCTCGACGAGCTCGAGCTGCTGCGCCGCTCGTTCAGCGCCAAGGGCCGCGAGTTCCACGAGATCCTGAAGGTCGGGCGCACGCAGCTGCAGGATGCCGTGCCCATGACGCTCGGCCAGGAGTTCCACGGGTTCGCGACGACGCTCGGCGAAGACCTCGAGCGACTCCGCGAGACGATCAAGCTGCTCGGCGAGGTGAACCTCGGCGCCACCGCCATCGGAACCGGCATCACCGCCGACCCCGGCTACGCGGGCCGCGCCGTCGCGCATCTCGGCGTGATCACCGGCCACCAGCTCGTCACCGCGCCGGACCTCATCGAGGCCACGAGCGACACCGGCGTGTTCATGACGTTCTCGAGCGCGCTGAAGCGCAGCGCGATCAAGCTCTCGAAGATCTGCAACGACCTGCGCCTGCTCTCGTCGGGTCCGCAGGCGGGCTTCGGCGAGATCAACCTGCCGCCCAAGCAGGCCGGTTCCTCGATCATGCCGGGCAAGGTCAACCCCGTGATCCCCGAGGCCGTGAGCCAGGTCGCCTACGCGATCGCCGGCGCCGACCTCACGGTCACCATGGCGGCCGAGAGCGGGCAGCTGCAGCTGAACGCGTTCGAGCCCGTCATCGCGCACTCCCTGCTGCAGTCGATCACGTGGATGCGCCAGGCCTGCTGGACCCTGCGCGTCAACTGCGTCGACGGCATCACGGCCAACACCGAGCGGCTCGCCGGCATGGTGGCCTCGAGCGTGGGGGTCATCACGGCGCTCATCCCGTTCATCGGGTACGCCGAGGCGTCGGCACTGGCGAAGCTCGCGCTCGCGACCGGTCGGCCGGTCGCCGACCTCGTGGTCGAGGCCGGGCTCATGACGCGCGAGGCCGTCGAGGCCCAGCTGGTGCCTGCGAAGCTCTCGGGCATCGGCCCGATCACGCAGGCGATCCCGGTCATCAAGCTGCAGGGCGAACCCTCGGAGTGACCCGGCGGATGTCGCGGCGGCCCGGGCTGGGCCGGCGCGGCATCCGTGCTCGGGATCGTGTTCACCGAACGGATGCCGTGGCATCCGCTCGTGCGATTCACGCGGAGGCGCGAGGGGCGCGAGGTCAGATGACGCGGCAGTGGGTCGTCAGCGACCCGATGCCCTCGATGCTCACCGTCACGGTCGAGCCGTCGCGCATGAACACGGGCGGCTTGCGCGAGTAGCCGGCGCCGCCGGGGCTGCCCGTGGAGATGAGGGTTCCGGGCGGGATCGTGGCCGAGCGCGAGAGCAGCGAGATGATCTCGGCGACGCTGCGCACCATCTCGGCGGTCGACGCGTCCTGCATGATGCTGCCGTCGAGGTTCGTCGTGAGCCAGAGGTCCTGCGGGTCGGGGATCTCGTCGGCCGTCACCACGACCGGGCCGGTGGGCGTGAAGCCGTCGAACGACTTGCACCTCGACCACTGCGCCTCGGAGAACTGGATGTTGCGCGCCGTGATGTCGTTGACCACGGTGTAGCCCCACACGTAGTCGAGCGCGTCGCGCGCGTGCACGCCGCGCGCCGGCTTGCCGATGATGACGCCGAGCTCGGCCTCGTAGTCGACCTCTTCGGACAGGTCGGCGGGCCACGTGGTCGTCGCACCGTGCGCGGTCAGCGAGTTCGGCCACAGCGAGAAGATGGTCATCGCGGTCTCGGAGCGCAGCTTCAGCTCTGACGCATGCGCCGCGTAGTTCGCGCCGATCGCGATGACCTGCGCGGGCCGCAGCACGGCCGACGAGTGGCGCAGGTCTGCGACGCGGTGCCGGGGGAGTGCGGCCGGGGCGACGGATGCCTCGAACTCGAGTTCGTGCTCGTGCTCGGTCGCGGCCTCGGGGTCGGGTGCGCCGACGGCCGCACGCACGCGGGCGAGCCCTTCTGGCCCCTGCTCGATGAGGTCCTGCAGGTCGCGCGGCGCGCGGCGCATCACCTCGTCGAGGAAGATCGCGGATTCGCCGTCGACCACCGCGAGTCGGGGGGTCGTCTGGCCGTCGACTCTGAGGTGCGCAAATCTCACTTGTCTAGGCTAACGGCCCGATTCACCCCGAACCTGTGCGAGACGTACAAGATCGGATGCGGAGTCCGACACGATGTCGATGAGTCGGAGGTGTCGACCACGTGCCCGCCAGGCGCGCTCCACGGCGCCGACGTCGCAGGAACATCCGAAGTCTCATCCCTGAAACAGCGTCAATTCGGCGAAATCTGATGCTCTCGAAGGGTTGACGCCGCAGACATCGGATGTTTATGCTCGTCCTGCCCACGAAAGGACCTCATGAGCACCATCGTCAGCGTTGACACCACGGACATCCGCTTTCCGACCTCCCTGCAGCTCGACGGGTCGGACGCGATGAACCCCGACCCCGACTACTCGGCCGCCTACCTCGTGATCGGCACCGACGCGGGCGACGGCCTCGAGGGCCACGCGTTCGTGTTCACGATCGGGCGAGGCAACGACGTGCAGGTCGCCGCACTCGACGCCCTCAGGGGCCACCTGGTCGGGCAGGACGTCGAGGCGCTGCTCGGCGACATGGGGGCCACCTGGCGCCTGCTCGCCCACGACTCGCAGCTGCGCTGGCTCGGCCCCGAGAAGGGCGTCATGCACATGGCGATCGGCGCCGCGATCGACGCCCTCTGGGATCTCAAGGCCAAGCGCGCCGGCCTGCCGCTCTGGCAGCTCCTCGCGCGCATGACCCCCCAGGAGCTCGTCGACACGGTCGACTTCCGCTACCTCTCCGACGCGATCACGCGCGACGAGGCGCTCGGGATCCTCAGCGCAGCCGCCCCCGGGCGGGCCGCGCGCGAGGCGGAGCTGCTCGCCGTCGGGTACCCGGCCTACACGACCAGCCCCGGATGGCTCGGCTACTCCGACGAGAAGCTCGATCGGCTCTGCCGCGAGGCCGTCGCCGACGGGTTCCCGCAGATCAAGCTCAAGGTCGGCGGCGACCTCGCCGACGACCGGCGCCGCCTCGCGATCGCCCGCGCCGCGGTCGGACCCGGGTTCCCGATCGCGATCGACGCGAACCAGCGGTGGGACGTCGCCGACGCGATCGCGTGGGTCAGCGCGCTCGCCGAGTTCGACGTGGCCTGGATCGAGGAGCCGACGAGCCCCGACGACATCCTGGGCCACGCCGCCATCGCGCGCGGCGTCGCGCCGATCCGCGTGGCGACCGGCGAGCACGTCGCGAACCGGGTCGTCTTCAAGCAGCTGCTCCAGGCGGGCGGCATGGCCGTCATGCAGATCGACGCGACCCGCGTCGGCGGCGTCAACGAGAACATCGCCAACCTGCTGCTCGCGGCGAAGTTCGGCGTGCCGGTCTGCCCGCACGCCGGCGGCGTGGGGCTCTGCGAGGCCGTGCAGCACCTCTCGATGTTCGACTACGTCGCCGTCTCGGGCACCATGGACGGTCGCATGATCGAGTTCGTCGACCACCTGCACGAGCACTTCGCGACCCCCGTGGTCGTCGAGCGCGGCCGGTACCTCGCGCCCGTCGCTCCCGGCGCCGGCACCGAGATGCGCGCCGCCTCGATCGAGGAGTACTCCTGGCGCGGCGCGCACGTCGGCGAGGTACCCGCATGAGCCCCGACGAGACATCCGCACCGCTGCTCGACCTGCGCGGGGTGAGCAAGGGGTTCCCGGGCGTGCAGGCGCTCGACGACGTCGACCTCGAGCTGCGCCGCGGCGAGGTGCTGGCCCTCGTCGGCGAGAACGGCGCCGGCAAGTCGACCCTCATGAAGCTGCTCGCGGGCATCTACGTGCCCGATGCCGGCACGTTCCGCCTGAACGGCGAGCAGATCGCCATCGAAGGCCCCAAGCACGCGCAGGAACTCGGCATCTCGATCATCCACCAGGAGTTCAACCTCATGCCCGACCTCACGGTCGCGCAGAACATCTACATCGGCCGCGAACAGCGCTCCGCGGGCTTCTTCCTCGACGAGCGCGCCCTCAACCGTCGTGCGCGCAAGCTCTTCGAAGGGCTCGGGCTCGCGCTCGACCCGAGCGAGCGCATCGAGCACCTCACCGTCGCGAAGCAGCAGATGGTCGAGATCGCGAAAGCGCTCTCGTTCGACGCGAAGGTGCTCATCATGGACGAGCCCACCGCCGCGCTGAACGACGCCGAGGTCGACGTGCTCTTCGAGCTCATCGGCCGGTTCAAGCGGCCCGACACCGGTGTCATCTACATCTCGCATCGTATGGAGGAGCTCACCCGCATCTCCGACCGCATCACGGTGCTGCGCGACGGGCGCAACGTCGGCACCCGCATCACGGCCGAGACCGACCAGCGCGAGGTCATCTCGCTCATGGTCGGCCGCGAGATCTCGGGCGAGCAGCGCCCCGGCCCGCGCTCTGCCGAAGCAGGCCGCGAACCCGTGCTCACTGTCGCGGGCCTGTCGACGCGTTCGCTGCTGCGCGACGTGAGCTTCGAGGTGCACGCCGGCGAGATCCTCGGCTTCGCCGGGCTCATGGGCGCCGGCCGCACCGAGGTCGCCAGGGCGATCGTGGGCGCCGATCCGAAGGAGTCGGGCGAGATCCGCATGCACGGCCGCCCGGTCTCGATCGGAAACCCCGCAGAGGCGTCGCGCCACGGCATCGGCTACCTCTCCGAGGACCGCAAGCACCTCGGCGTGCTGCTCGAACGCAGCGTGCGCGAGAACATCGTGCTCTCCGCACTGCGGGACTACACGTCGGCCCTCGGCTTCGTCAACGACACCCGCATCGAGTCGACCGGCCGCGACTACATCGAGAAGCTCCGCATCAAGACCCCGTCGAGCGCCCAGCTCGTGCGCAACCTCTCGGGCGGCAACCAGCAGAAGGTCGTCATCGCGAAGTGGCTCGCGAAGGACTGCGACGTGCTCATCTTCGACGAACCGACGCGCGGCATCGACGTCGGCGCGAAAGAGGAGATCTACGCACTGCTGAAGGGCCTCGCCGAGCAGGGCAAGGCGATCGTCATGATCTCCTCCGAACTGCCCGAGGTGCTGCGGCTCTCCGACCGCATCGCCGTGATGGCCGAGGGGCGGCTCACCGCGATCCTCGACAACGCCGATGCCACTCAGGAGAACCTCATGGACTACGCAACCCGATTCTCGAGCGAAGGAACGATCGCATGACGAGCCCCACCGTCACCCCACCGAAGCCCGATCGCGATCCCTCGACGACGGCGTTCGCGGCGATCGATCGCGGCACACCCCGGTTCGCGCGCCTGCGCGGATCGCTGCAGCAGCTGCTGGCGTTCGCCAGCCTGATCCTCATCGTGGTGGTGTTCTCGCTCGCGAGCCCGCACTTCTTCACGGCGAACAACCTCGTCTCGATCCTCACCGCGGCGACCGTGACCGGCATCCTCGCGCTCGGCACGACCTTCGTCATCATCACCGGCGGCATCGACCTCTCGATCGGCACCGGCATGGTGCTCTCGGGGGTCATGGCGGGCGTGTTCCTGACCTACCTCGGCTGGCCCCTCTGGGCGGGCGTCATCGCGACGATCCTGTTCGGCGGTCTCATCGGCCTCATCAACGGCGTCAACATCTCGGTGCTCGGCATCCCGCCGTTCATCGCGACGCTCGGCATGATGCTCATCGCCGCCGGGCTCTCGCTCGTGATCTCGGGCACCAAGCCGATCTACTTCAAGGAGCACCCCGACTTCCAGTCGATCATGAACCTGTCGATCATCCCCGGCATCCGGTTCCCGCTCGGCGTCGCGATCTTCATCGTGATGATCGTCATCGCCGCCGTGCTGCTCTCGAAGACGATCCTCGGCCGGTACACGTTCTCGATCGGCTCGAACGAGGCCGCGACCGCGCTCTCGGGCGTCAACGTGCGTCGGTGGAAGATCATCATCTACACGCTCGCCGGACTCTTCGTCGGCCTCGCGGGCGTGCTGAGCGCCTCGCGGCTGTCGTCGGCGCAGCCCACCGGCGGCATGGGTCTCGAACTCGAGGCGATCGCCGCGGTCGTCATCGGCGGCACCTCGCTGCAGGGCGGCAAGGGCTCCATCGTCGGCACCGTCATCGGCGCGCTCATCATGGCCGTGCTCACCAACGGCCTGCGCATCATCTCGGTGCCGCAGGAGTGGCAGTCGGTCGCGGTCGGCGTCGTCATCCTCGTCGCCGTGTACCTCGACATGCTGCGCCGCCGGCGCGCCTGACCGAACGACCGTCGCCCGCGGCATCCGGGCGCCGGAGGCATCACCCGCACCACCGCACCACCTGAACCGCACCAACCCGCATCACCGAATCCGAAAGAACAAGGAGTGATCATGTTCAAGAAGCGCACGATCGGCACCGTCGCCGGTCTCGTCGCCGCAGCCCTGGTACTCGCAGGCTGCGCCGACAGCGGCTCGTCCGGCGGCGACTCGAGCGGCGACAAGCCGTACGTCGCCCTGGTCTCGAAGGGCTTCCAGCACCAGTTCTGGCAGGCCGTGAAGGCGGGCGCCGAGCAGGCCGCCGAGGAGTTCGACGTCGAGATCACCTTCGAGGGGCCCGACACCGAGGCCGACGTCGACCAGCAGATCCAGATGCTGCAGACCGCGCTCGACAAGAACCCCGCCGCCATCGGCTTCGCCGCGCTCGACAGCCAGGCCGCAGGCCCGCTGCTCCAGCAGGCGAAGGACTCGAACATCCCCGTCGTCGCGTTCGACTCCGGCGTCGACAGCGACATCCCGGTGACGACCGCCGCGACCGACAACCTCGCGGCCGCGGCCGAGGCGGCCAAGCACATGGCCGACGCGATCGACCACGAGGGCAAGGTCGCCCTCGTCGTGCACGACCAGACCTCGGTCACCGGGCAGGAGCGTCGCGACGGCTTCGTGCAGTACATGGAGGACAACGAGCCGAACATCGAGATCGTCGACATCCAGTACGGCGGCGGCGACCAGGCGAAGTCGGCCGACCTCGCCAAGGCGATCATCGCCGCGAACCCCGACCTCAAGGGCATCTACGGCTCGAACGAGGGTTCAGCGATCGGCGTCGTGCAGGCCGTCAAGGAGCTCGGCATCGACCCCGCGACGCTCGCGGTCGTCGGCTTCGACTCGGGCAAGGCGCAGATGGACGCCATCCGTGAAGGCCTCATGATCGGCGCCATCACGCAGAACCCGGTCGGCATCGGCTACGAGACCGTCAAGGCCGCCGTCGAGGCGATCGACGGCAAGGACCTGCCGAAGACGATCGACACGGGCTTCTACTGGTACGACGTCTCGAACATCGACGACGATGAGATCCAGGCCGTCCTCTACGAGTGATCGGCTGAGATCCGACTCGACGGATCATCCGAGGGGCGTCGACGCGAGTCGGCGCCCCTTCGCCGTGCCCGGGCGGCCGCGGCTCCCGTTGCGAGCGTCGAGCGTCCGCAGTCCGCGCCGTGATCCGCGAGGAGCGGATGCCGCGTGCCGCCGTCGCTCGGACGGCTCCGTCCGCCCTGCACGGCCGCTGCCGCCGTCGCCCGGCGTCAGAGCGCCGAGCGCAACCACTGCTCGACGCCGCTGACGTGCACCACGGTGAGCGCCTGCGCGAGATCGGCGTCGCCCGCGGCGATCGCGTCGAGGATCGCGTGGTGCTCGTGCAGCGTGCGGTCGACGGCGTTCTCTTCGGTGATGCCGCGCCACACCCGGGCGCGGACCGTGTGCCCGGAGAGCGAGTCGATGAGGCTCGCGAGGTAGGCGTTGCCGGTGGCCTCGGCGATGCCGCGGTGGAACTCGAGGTCGTGCGTCACGAGTCCCTCGACGTCGGTGGCCTCGTCGACGCTCGTGATCACCGTGCGCAGGCGCTCGATGATCGCCTCGTCGGCGTTGCGGGCCGCGAGCGAGGCCGCCGCGGGCTCGAGGATGCGTCGTACCGCGAAGATCTCGAGCACGGACTGGTCGTCGTGCAGGTCGATGACGAAGGACATGGCCTCGAGCAGGAGCCGCGGTTCGAGGCTGGTGACGTAGGTGCCGTCGCCGCGGCGCACGTCGAGCACGCGGATGACCTCGAGTGCCTTGACCGCCTCGCGGAGCGAGGAACGCGAGAGGCCGAGCCGGTCGCTGAGTTCCTTCTCGGGCGGCAGTCGCTCACCGGGAGCGAGCTCGCCGGTGAGGATCATCTCCTTGATCTTGAGGATCGCTTCGTCGGTGACGGCCATTCGTGCATCGTAGCGCGGCACGGCCTCGAAATCGGCGCAGACATCCGATCTTTCAGGATGCGCGCCAGAGGTGCATCGACGCGTAGCTGCGCCAGGGCGCCCAGCGCGCGCCGAACCGGGCGAGTTCGCGCGCGTCTCGCGGGAGGCCGAGGTTCGCGGCGCCGTTGCGCAGGGCGAGGTCGCCCGTGAGGAGCACGTCTGGCGCGCCCGTGACGCGCATCGCGACGTACCCGGCCGTCCACGGCCCGATGCCGGGGATCTCGAGCAGCCTGGCCTCGAGATCGTGCCGTTCGCGGTCTGACGAGACGACGAGGTCGCCCGACGCGAGGCGTGCGGCGACGTCGACGATCGTGCGGATGCGCGCGGCCGGCCCGCGCAGCACCTCGCCCCCGCGCTGGGCGATGGCCGCCGCGGTCGGGAACAACGTGTGCAGTTCGTCGTCGCCGGCGAGACGCTCGCCGAGTTCTGCGGCGAGTCGCCCCAGCGCGGTGCGCGCCGCCGCGACCGAGATCTGCTGCCCGATGAGCGCGCGGAACACGAGTTCGTGCGGGTCGAGGCACCCGGGCACGCGGATGCCGGGCACAGCCGCGACGGCGTCCGCGAAGGCGGGTTCGGCGCTCAGCGCCGTGTCGATGGCGAGCGCATCGGCGTCGAGGTCGAACAGTCGCCGCACCCTGGCGACCAGGGGCGGCAGGTCGGAGAGCCCGGTGAGCCGCGCCTCGACCTCGATGCTCGGCGACTGCGCGTCGCCTCCGGGGGTGAAGCCCACCAGCGCCGGCCCACCCGGAAGCTGGAGGGTGCGCCGGAAGCGCGGGGACCCGTCGGGCGTCGTCGAGACCTGCTCGACGCCGGCGACCGTGCGGGCCGCGAGCCAGCCGAACACGCCGGCCGCGTCGAACGGGGGCCGGGCGGGAAGTCGGAGTCGCACCACGCCGGGGTCGATGTCGACCGCGACCTCGGTCGTCGGGGTGAGGTCGGCCGGCCCGGGGCGTCCGCGATCGACCGCTCGGCTCCGGCCGCCACCACGTTCGTGCACGCGTGCGGAGGCCCGCACCTCGAGCGGGCTGCGCTCGTAGACCTCGCGGATCGTGTCGTTGAACTGGCGGATGCTGCCGAACCCCGAGGCGAACGCGACGTCGGCCACGGGCAGCGAGGTCGAGGTCAGCAGCGAGCGCGCGGTCTGCGCGCGATGCGCCCTGGCGAGCGCGAGCGGCCCGGCCCCGAGTTCGGCGGTGAGCACGCGCGTGAGGTGCCTCGGCGTGTACCCGAGCCGGGCCGCGAGCCCCGGCACGCCGTCGCGCTCGACGACGCCGTCGGCGATGAGGCGCATGGCCCTGGCCGCGAGGTCGTCGCGCAGGTTCCACTCGGGGGAGCCGGGAACCGCGTCGGGCAGGCAGCGCTTGCACGCCCGGAGACCGGCCTCGTGCGCCGCCGCCGCCGTGAGGTAGAACGTCACGTTCGACGGCTTCGGCGCGACCGCCGGGCAGCTCGGCCGGCAGTAGATGCCCGTCGAGTGCACGCCCGTGATGAACTGGCCGTCGAACCGCGCGTCGCGCGCCTGCATGGCGCGATACCGCTCGGCGAAATCGGGGTCGTCGACGGCGGTCTCGCTGAGCGGGTGCGGGGTCACGGCGGTGGCGGACATGGTTCCACCCTCGCACGCCCCGCCGACATCGATCAGCGGGAATCGGACATCAGCCGTGGCCCATAGGCTTGGGCCCATGCCCTCCGACGTGCTCGCACAGCTCACGGCCGACCTCGGCGCCCGCGTCTCGACCGCGCCCGCAGAGCTCGACGCCGTGCGCGAGGACCGCTCGGGCTGGCGGGGCGCGCACCGGCCGATCGCCGTCGTGCACGCGGCATCCGTCGACGACGTGCAGGCCGTGATGCGCATCGCGCATGCGAGCGCGACGCCGGTCGTGGTGCGCGGCGCCGGCACGGGGCTCGCAGGCGGCGCCATCGCGAGCGACGGATGCCTCGTGCTCGACCTCTCTCGCCTCGATCGCATCCTCGAGATCTCCGAGGCCGACGAACTCGCCGTCGTCGAGGCGGGCGTGCTGAACGGCGACCTCGCCGACGCGGTCGCGCCGCTCGGCCTCTGGTACGCGCCCGACCCCGCGAGTCGCGCGATCTCGTCGATCGGCGGCAACATCGCCACGAACGCGGGGGGCCTGCTCTGCGCGAAGTACGGCGTCACGCGCGAGTCGGTGCTCGCGCTCGCCGTGGTGCTCGCCGACGGGCGGCTGCTGCGCACCGGGCACCGCACGGTCAAGGGCGTCACGGGCTACGACCTCACGGCCCTGCTGACCGGATCCGAGGGCACGCTCGGCGTCATCGTCGAGGCGACGGTGCGCCTCCGACCGCTGCCCGCAGGCGAGGTCGTCACGATCGCCGCGGCGTTCCCCGACGTCGAGACCGCCGCCGCGGCATCCGCTGCCGTCACCGCGTCGCGGGTTCGGCCTGCGATGCTCGAGCTCATGGATGCCGCGGGCATCGCGCGCGTCGCCGACCACCTCGGTGCCGCAGCCCTCGCCGGCACCCCGCTCGCCGCTCTCGCGCCGGGCGAGGCGTTCCTGCTCGCGCAGACCGATCAGGCGGGCGCGCTCGCCGAGGCCGACGCCATCGAGGCCACCTTCGCCGCAGCGGGCGGTCGGGTCACCCGATCGACGGATGCCGCGTCGGGCGAGCGCCTCGTCGCGATCCGTCGTGCGTGGCACGGCGCGCTCGCTGCGCGCGGGCAGGTGCTCATCGAAGACGTGGCGGTGCCGCGCTCGCGGCTGCCCGAGATGTTCCGCGCGATCGAGCGCATCGGCGTCGAGCACGGACTCGAGATCCCGACGCTCGCGCACGCGGGCGACGGCAACCTGCACCCGAACTTCGTGTTCGGCGCCGATGACGGCGAGGTCGACCCGGGCGAGGTGCCCGAGCACGTCTGGGCCGCGGCCGACGCGATGTTCCGCGAGGCGGTCGCGCTCGGCGGCACGCTCACAGGCGAGCACGGGGTGGGCGTGCTGAAGCGCCGGTGGCTCGCCGACGAGCTGGGCGACGACCAGTTCGAGCTGCAGCGCGGCATCAAGGCATTGTTCGACCCGACCGGCATCCTGAATCCCGGCGTGATGTTCGAGGAGAACCGATGACCGACCCCGTGCCCGACGCGTACCGTTCCGGACCCGTGGTGAACCCGGGCCCGTCGCCGCAGGCGTTCATGCCGCCGCCGCCCCCGGCCCCCGTCGTGGTCCCGACACGGCGCGGTGCGGGGGCGTTCGCCCCGATCGGCATCGCGGTCGCCGTGCTCGTCGGCGTGCTCGTCATCGCGTACTTCGCGATGTCGCTCGGCATCCCGACGCTCCTGATCGGCAGCCTGCTCGCGTTCGTGCCCCTCGCGATCGTGCTGCTCGCGGTGCGCTGGATCGACCGGTGGGAGCCCGAGCCGCGCTGGGCGCTCTGGTTCGCGCTCCTCTGGGGCGCCGCCGTCTCGGTCGCGATCGCGCTCGTCGTCGACACCGGCGTGCAGCTGGCGATGGCTTTCGCGCTCAACGCCGGGCCAGACGAGGCGATCCAGGCCGTCGTGCAGGCGCCCATCGTCGAAGAGGTCGCGAAGGGACTCGGCGTGCTGCTGCTCTTCGCGTTCTCGCGCAGCCACTTCGACGGCCCGGTCGACGGCCTCGTGTACGCGGCGACCGTTGCGGCCGGCTTCGCGTTCACCGAGAACATCCTGTACTTCGGGTCCGCGCTCATCGAGGGCGGCGGTGCCGCGCTCGGGGCGACGTTCGTCGTTCGAGGCCTGTTCTCACCCTTCGCGCACGTGCTCTTCACGGCGTGCACCGGGCTCGCGATCGGGCTCGGCGCACGCCGCACGCGCGGCCCCGGCATCATCGTGTGGTTCCTCGGCGGGCTCGCCTGCGCGATCGCGCTGCACGCCCTCTGGAACGGATCGCTGACGTTCGCCTCCGATGCCGTCGCCCTCTACCTGCTCGTGCAGGTGCCCATCTTCGTCGTGGCGATCGTCGTCACGGTGCTGCTCCGGCGCCAGGAGCGAAGCATCACGCGCGCCCGCCTGCTCGAGTACGCGGCCGCAGGCTGGTTCAACCCCGACGAGGTCGAGGGGCTCGCGTCGCCCGCCGGCCGCAGCGCCGCACTCGCCTGGGGCCGGTCGCAAGTGCCGCCCCGTACCGACCAGGTCAAGCGATTCATCGCGGATGCCACGCGCCTGGCGTTCACGCGCCAGGCGATCGTCACCGGCCGGGCCGATGCCCGACGCCTCGCCGACGAGCGCGAGCTCCTCGACCTCGTGGCGGCCGACCGGCGCGCGATCGCGGGGCCCGGCGCCTGAACGCCGCCGTACCGTGGGCTTGACGGCCCTGCCGTTCCGGGCACCCGCGACGTAGGATTGCGGCATCCAGATTGACGGCGATCGGAGTCGGCATGCCCGTGCCGCAGTACCCGCAGAGTTCGATGCTGCGCGATCGACTGCTGCACCTGCAGGAAGACGCGATCGCGGCCGGATCCGTCTCGCCCGTGCTGCGGCCCGTCGTACGCGAGTCGTGGGAGCGCGCGATCCGCGGGGCCATCGATCCCGACCGGGCCCTGCCGCGGGTCGATCTCGATGAAGACGCGTTCCGCGACTACCGCGCCGCGCACGCCCTGGCGCCCGTGATGCCCGTCATCCGCCGACTGCTCGTCGAGGGCGCCGACGAGTCGGGGCTCGTGGTCGCGATCGGCGACGCGCACGGCAGGCTGCTCTGGGTCGAGGGCGACGCCGGACTGCGACGCCGGGCTGAGGACATGCTCTTCGTCGCAGGCGCCGACTGGTCGGAGGCGAGCGTGGGCACGAGCGCACCGGGCACGGCGCTCGCGCTCGACCGCGCCGTGCAGATCCGGGGCGCCGAGCATTACAACCGCATCGTGCACCCGTGGAGCTGCACCGCGGCGCCCGTGCACGACCCGGCGACCGGCGAGATGCTGGGGGTCATCGACATCACGGGCACCGACCTCGCGGTCGCGCCGCATGCGCTCTCGCTCGTGTCGGCGACGGTCGCGGCCGTCGAGGCCGAGCTGCGCATCGCCCGGCTCGAATCCGCCGTGAAGTCGACCCTCCGTCGCTCGCGCGTGCGCGCGGTCGCACCGCCGAAGCCGCTGCCGACACCGCTCACCGTGCTCGGCGAGCAGCGACCGCGCATCGGCGCGACCGAGCTCAGCCCCCGGCATGCCGAGATCCTGACCCTGCTCGCGTGGCATCCCCGGGGCCTGGGCGCCGAGCGCCTCGCCGCGCTGCTGTCCGAGCGGGATGTCTCGCCGGTCACGGTCCGCGCCGAGCTCGTCCGCCTGCGCCGAGTGCTCGAAGCCGTGGGCGAGCCGCCGCTCGAATCGCGCCCATATCGGCTCGCACGCGAGGTCGACCTCGACGCGAGTGCGGTCGCAGCACTGCTCGCACGAGGATCGCTGCGCCGAGCCGCCGAGCGCTACACCGGCCCCGTGCTGCCGGCATCGACCGCACCCGGCATCGTCGAGATCCGCGAGGAGCTCGCCAGTCGCCTGCGCGAGTCCATGCTGTCGGATGCCGCGCCCGACCTCCTGGCCGCGTACGCCGACCGCGATGAGAACCGCCAGGACGCCGACGTGTGGCGCGCCCTCCTCGGCGTGCTGCCGCCGCGATCCCCGCGCCGGGCCTCCGTCGTGGCGCACCTCGAACGGCTCGAGGCCGCGCAGCGCTGAGGCGCCGGGCATTCGCTCGCCTGAGCCCACGTCAGCTCTGCTCCGCGCGTGCGTTGCAACGCACCTGCAACCCTCGGGCAACCGAGTCGCAACGGGCCCGCACCTAGCGTGACTGCCAACCTCCGCACCGTGCGCCTGCCCGGTGCGGGGGAACCAGACAACAGGGCAACCAGACAACGACGTCACGAGGAGACACGATGACCGTGTACGCCGCGCCAGGCACCGCCGGCGCTTTGATCGAGTTCAAGCCGCGATACGAGCACTTCATCGGCGGCGAGTGGGTGAAGCCCAAGGAGGGCGCCTACTTCGAGAACATCTCGCCCGTGAACGGCCGGCCGTTCACCGAGGTCGCCCGCGGCACGGCCGCCGACATCGACGCGGCGCTGGATGCCGCGCACAAGGCAGCGCCGGCATGGGGTCGCACGAGCGCAGCGAAGCGCGCCGCCGTGCTCAACGCGATCGCCGACCGCATCGACGCGAACCTCGAGCTGCTCGCGGTCGCCGAGACGTGGGACAACGGCAAGTCGATCCGCGAGCCGCTGAACGCCGACCTGCCGCTCGCGAGCGACCACTTCCGCTACTTCGCGAGCCTGATCCGTGCACAGGAGGGCAGCTTCACGCAGCTCGACGAGGACACGGTGGCCTACCACTTCCACGAGCCGCTCGGCGTGGTCGGGCAGATCATCCCGTGGAACTTCCCGCTGCTCATGGCCGTGTGGAAGCTCGCGCCCGCGCTCGCCGCGGGCAACGCCGTGGTGCTGAAGCCCGCCGAGCAGACGCCGACGTCGATCCTCGTGCTCATGGAGCTCATCGCCGACATCCTGCCGCCCGGCGTGGTGAACGTCGTGAACGGCTTCGGGGTCGAGGCGGGCAAGCCGCTCGCGTCGTCGAACCGCATCCGCAAGATCGCCTTCACCGGAGAGACCACGACCGGCCGCCTCATCCTGCAGTACGCGTCGAACAACATCATCCCCTCGACCGTCGAGCTCGGCGGCAAGAGCCCGAACATCGTGTTCGAGTCCGTCGCCGACAAGCGCGACACGTTCTACGACAAGGCGCTCGAGGGCTTCAGCCTGTTCGCGTTCAACCAGGGCGAGGTCTGCACCTGCCCGAGCCGTTCGCTCATCCAGAAGTCGATCTACGACACGTTCCTCGACGACGCGATCGAGCGCACGAAGCTCGCCAAGCAGGGCAACCCGCTCGACACCGAGACCCAGGTCGGTGCGCAGGCCTCGAACGACCAGCTCGAGAAGATCCTGAGCTACATCGACATCGGCAAGCAGGAGGGTGCGAAGCTGCTGCTCGGCGGCGAGCGGGCCGATCTCGGCGGCGACCTCAGCGAGGGCTACTACGTGCAGCCCACGATCTTCGAGGGTCAGAACCGCATGCGGCTCTTCCAGGAGGAGATCTTCGGCCCCGTGGTCGCCGTCACGAGCTTCACCGACTACGCCGACGCCATCGAGATCGCGAACGACACGCTCTACGGGCTCGGCGCCGGCGTCTGGAGCCGCAACGGCAACGAGGCGTACCGGGCCGGCCGCGACATCCAGGCCGGTCGCGTGTGGGTGAACAACTACCACGCGTACCCCGCGGGCGCGGCGTTCGGCGGCTACAAGTCGTCGGGCATCGGCCGCGAGAACAACAAGGCGGCGCTCGACCACTACCAGCAGACCAAGAACCTCCTGGTCAGCTACAACGAGAACCCGCTCGGGTTCTTCTGATCCGGGGACGGCCGCGATGAGCATGCACGGGTCGGGCGTGGGGGCGCTCGGCCGGATCGTCGGCTCGATCACGGTCGCGGGGGAGCGGATGCCGCGGGTGGAACTCTCGCCCGCGGCATCCGACCTGCTCGCGATGCTGTGGTCGAAGCACGGACCGCTCATGTTCCACCAGTCGGGCGGATGCTGCGACGGGAGCTCGCCCATGTGCTACCCGGCCGGCGACTTCATCACGAGCGACGCCGACGTGCTGCTCGGCGAGCTCGACCTCGGGCCGCCCGACGCAGGGCGAGCGGATGTCGCGGGCGACCCCCGAGCCTCCGGTGAGGCGGATGTCGCGGGCTCGCCGCGAATCGTGCCGTTCTGGATGTCGGCGGAGCAGTTCGCCTACTGGCGGCACACCCACCTGACGGTCGACGTGGTGAAGGGCCGGGGGAGCGGCTTCTCGGTCGAGGCGCCGGAGGGGGTGCGGTTCCTCATCAGGTCGCGGCTCATGGAGGAGTGAGCGGTGGCAGGGCGTCGCGGCGAGCCGCCCGGACGCAAAGAAACTCGCCGCCCTGCGGTGTGGCAATGCCGACGACTCTGCGGGACGACGAGTTCTTAGGGTTCAAGGGTGCGTCATGTTCGCAGTCAGCGCAAGAGGGGGGTGGACGCTTGTCCGAGACGGCTCGCTCGGATTGGATGGAACCCATGACTGACACGAACAGCAAGCCCGAGATCGACGCGCCCGAGGGCCCGGCCCCCGCAGACCTCCTCATCGAGGACATCGTAGTCGGCGACGGCGCCGAGGCGACCCCCGGCTCCACGGTCGACGTGCACTACCTCGGCGTCGAGTACGACACCGGCGACGAGTTCGACTCCTCCTGGAGCCGCAACCAGTCCATCAACTTCCCGCTCCAGGCGCTCATCGCCGGCTGGCAGGAGGGCATCCCGGGCATGAAGGTCGGCGGCCGCCGCAAGCTCATCGTGCCGCCGCACAAGGCCTACGGCCCCGCCGGCGGCGGACACCGCCTCTCGGGCCAGACCCTGATCTTCGTGATCGACCTGCTCGGCGTGAGCTGAGCCCCAGAACACCGCACCACTGGATCACCCGAAGGCCGTCGGCGCACGCCGGCGGCCTTCGTCGTGCGTGCGGCACGCGGCATCCGCTCGGCTACGATCGGCGGGTGCCGAAGACGTTCACCCCCTACCTCGTGCTGTGCGCCGTTCACCTCGTGCTCCTCGAGACGGGGCCCGACTGGTCGATCACGGCGACGAAGGCGCTGCTCATGCCGCTGCTCGCCCTCGGGGTGGTGCTGGCTGCGCGGCGCGCGCGGCCCGAGCCGCTCGAGACGCCGTGGCTGCTGCTCGCCGCGATCGGGCTCTCGTGGGCGGGCGACGTGGCCCTGTCGTTCCCCGGCATGTTCGTCGTCGGGTTGGGCGCATTCCTGCTCGCGCACGTCGCGTACATCAGCGTCTTCGTGCGGATGCCGGGCGGGCGTCGCCGTCCTCCGGCGTGGACGCTCGTCTACGTGGTCTGGTTCGCCGGCTTCATCGCGCTGCTCGGACCCCACACCGGGGCCCTGCTCGTGCCGGTCGCGCTCTACGGCCTCGTGCTCGGGCTCATGGCGACCTTCGCCGCGGCCCACGGCCGCGTGATGGCGATCGGCGGCGCCCTGTTCGTGGTCTCCGACTCCGTGCTCGGCCTCGGCCGGTTCCTGCCGGGCTACGAGTTCGCACCGCTCGGGTTCGACCTGCACGACCTCACGGTCATGGGCACGTATCTCGCGGCCCAGTTGCTCATCTCGCTCGGGGTGCTCGCGGCGCTTCGCGCTGCGGCTCGGTCGTCTCGCGCACCCGGTCGACCAGTTGGCGCCACGGCCCCGTGAGCTGACGTTCGGCGAGCGTCGCCTCGGCGGTCTGCGCGATCGGGTCGCGCCCGCCGGGCTCCGTCGGATCGGAGGGTTCGCACCGGATGTCCCAGGTGAACCGGTCGGGCTCGGGCGGGACCGGGGGAACCTCGTTCCACGGGATCTCCTCGATGAGCACGAACCAGTCGTCGGCGTCGGGCTGATCGTCGACCTTCACATGCCAGGTGAGGCGGATGCCGGCCAGGCCGCCGCTGCGCGCCACGAAGACGTCCATGCCGCCCACGGTACCCCTCGGTGCGCCGAGCCGGCACCCGCAGGCGTCAGTGCGCTGCGCTACGCGGACAGGACTCCGACCTCTCGCCACCCGTCGCGCACGGCCTCGACCTCGCGCGAGCCCGCACCGAATCGGCGCTCGGCCTGTCGCACGGTCTCGTCGGCGAACTGCGCGAACGTCGCGTCTTCGTCGAGTTCGCCCGACGTGAGCGTGTCGTACCAGATGCGCCCGACGTGCTCCCAGGCGAAGCCGCCCAGCTGCCGGGCGGCCAGGGCGAAGGCCCGGTTCGGGATGCCGGAGTTCAGGTGCACGCCCCCGTTGTCTTCGACCGTGTCGATGTAGTCGCGCATGTGCGCGGGCTGCGGGTCGCGGCCGAGCACGTCGTCGTCGTAGGCCGTGCCGGGCTCGATCATCGACCGGAGCGCGCGGCCCTGCACCTCGGCGGTGAAGATGCCCTCGCCGATGAGCCAGGTCGCCGCCTCGGCGTCTTGACCGAGCGCGTACTGCTCGACGAGCGCGCCGAACGCGTCGGAGACGTGCTCGTTGAGTGCGCCTGACTGGTCTTGGTAGCGCAGCTTCGCGGTGTGCTCGGTGACGCCGTGCGCGAGCTCGTGCCCGATGACGCTCAGCGAGTCGGTGAACCCGCGGAAGATCTCGCCGTCTCCGTCGCCGAAGACCATGCGCTCGCCGTCCCAGAAGGCGTTGTCGTACTTGTCGCCGAAGTGCACCGTCGCCTCGAGGGGCATGCCGCGCCCGTCGATCGAGTCGCGCCCGAACACGCGGTCGAACATGCGATGCGTGTCGCCGAGGCCGTCGTAGGCGTCGTCGACCGCGTCGTCGCCGGTGGCGCGTTCGCCCTCGCGGCGCACGAGCCGGCCGGGCAGCCGCTCGGTGCCCTCGGCGTCGGAGATGCGCCGATCCGGGTCGGACGGCGCGTCGGGCAGGGCGCTCGGCTGCCCCGGGTACGACTCGAGCGGAAGCCCCGGCGAGGTCGGTCCGAGCCGGGCGGGGGGCTCGCGCAGCAGGGCGCGGCGGGCGGCCTCGGCGGCGAGCGGGTACCGCGTGCCCGCGGCCTCGGCGATGCGGTCGAGCAGGTAGGGCGGAACGATCGTCGGCATGCGTCGATGCTGGCAGCAGCCCCCGACATCCGCTCGCCGCCGCGCCGCGCCGCGCCGCGCCACCGTCGACCAACCCCTGCCCCGAATCGACGCATCCGCCGAATGTCGGGCGTCGGCGGCGGCGCGCCGTCGCGAACGTCGGCGGGCCCGGCGCGTCGACGCCCGCATCCGACATTCGGCGAATGTCGAGGGGGGCACGCCGCATAGGCTGGTGTGGTGACCAACACCCCGCTGCTCGGCCTGCTGCTCGACGTCGACGGGCCCATCGCGAGCCCCGTGACCCGTTCGATCGCGATCCCGTCGATCGCGCGCGATCTCGCGACCCTCGCGAACGCGGGCATCCCGGTGATCTTCAACACGGGCCGATCCGACGCCTTCATCGCCGAGCAGGTCGTGCCGCCGCTCCTGGCGGCGGGGCTCGAGCCCGGCGCACCCGTGTGGGCGATCTGCGAGAAGGGCGCGGTCTGGGCCGCGATCGACACGAACGGCCTCGGCGAGGTGTTCGTCGACCTCGACCTCGCGATGCCGACCGAGTTCTCCGACGCCATGCGCGACTACGTCGGGGCGCACTTCGACGAGTTCGGCTTCTTCGACGAGACGAAGCGGGCCATGGTGTCGGTCGAGCAGCACGTGCACGTCGAGAACGCCGACTACCTCGCGGCGCAGCCGGGCTTCGACGACCACGCGCACGATGCGCTCGCCGCGCGCGGGTTCGGCACGGTGCGCGAGGGGCTCGAGCGACCGGATGCCGCGGGGCGCGTGCACTGGCGCATCGACCCCACGATCATCTCGACCGACATCGAGTCCGTGCGGCTCGGCAAGGACCTGGGCGCCGAGCGCGCCACGGCCCTGCTCGGCGAGCGAGACATCCGCCCGTTGCACTGGCGAACGGTCGGCGACTCGCGCGGTGACTACGCGATGGCGACGTGGCTGCACGAGCGCGGCGAGTCCGTGCGGCATGTCGACGTGCGTCCGGCCGACGGCATCCCGGCCACCGGGTACCCCGTGCTGACGGCGGGCGAGCTCATCCACGACGAGGCCGGGGCGGAGTTCCTCGCGAAGTGGGTCGAGGCCGTGCGCCGCGGCTCGCTCGCCGACGACGAATAGCGGCGAAGGGCGACGGGAGGCGACGATGGTGCGCACGGACGACGACGGAACCCGCGACGTCGCCGCGCTGCGGACGCATCCGCTCGCCCTGCTGCCGGCAGTGCTCGTGTGCGGCGCCGCGGTGCTGCTGTTCGGGTTCCTGCTGCCGATCGCGGGCTATGCGATGCTCGCCGCCGGACTGCTGATCGCGTGGCTCTGCGACCGCTCGGGCCGCACGGAACGCCTGCTCGCCGACCTCGCGCTCATCGCGATCGGGCAGGTGATCATCTCGACGGCGTCGATGAAGGCCGACCTGAGCGACGCGGGCATGGTGCGCTTCGCGGTCGTGCTCGGGCTCGCGGTGCTCGTGCCGTTCCTCATCTCGCGATTCCTGTACCGCGAACGCACGATCCGCTTCCCGTGGCGCACGGGCAACCGCTGGAACCGCACGCAGTGGCTCTACCTGATCTTCGTGACGCTCGCGGGCTGGCTGATCCTGCCGTTCTACTTCATCACCTCGGGGGTGTACCAGAACTGGCCGACCGTGACGGAGCCCGACGAGATCGGGCGCCTGCTGATCGGCGTCATCGCGGTCGGCACGTGGGACGAGCTGTTCTTCATCTGCACGGTGTTCGTGCTGCTGCGCCGCCACTTCCCGACCTGGCAGGCGAACCTGCTCCAGACGATCGTGTTCGTGTCGTTCCTGTGGGAGCTCGGCTACCAGTCGTGGGGGCCGCTGCTCACGATTCCGTTCGCGCTGATCCAGGGCTACACGTTCAAGCTCACGAAGTCGCTCGGCTACGTCTTCACCGTGCACATGCTCTTCGACGCGGTCGTGTTCGCCGTCATCGTGTACGCGCACACGGGGTGGCCGCCGATCTTCCTGCTCGCGCCCTAGCGCCGACCGGGCAGTGCGCTCAGGCGGCGGATGTCGCGGGCGCGCCGAGCTCGGCGACGATCCGCCGCACCGCCACGCGCCCGGCGCGGTTCGCTCCGACGGTCGACTGCGACGGGCCGTAGCCGATGAGGAACAGCCGCGGATCGTCGAGCGAACGCGTGTCGGCGACCCGGAACCCGCCCTGCGGGGTGCGCAGCCCGAGGGGGGCGAGGTGGGAAACCGCGGGGCGGAACCCGGTCGCCCAGAGGATGTCGTCGGCCGGCTCGAACGTGCCGTCGGGCATCCGCACGCCGTGCTCCTCGATCGCCGCGAACATCGGGTGCCGCACGAGCACGCCGCGCGCCTCGGCCGCGCGCGCCCACGGGGTCCAGTGCATGCCGGTGACCGAGATGACGCTGCCGGGCGGCAGGCCCATGCGCACGCGGGCCTCGACGCCCGCGATCGCGGCGGTGCGGGCGGGCAGGTCGAAGTCCTCCTCGACCCACTCGGGTTCGCGTCGGGTGACCCAGAACGTGTCGGCGACGTGGGAGATCTCGTCGAGGAGCTGCACGGCCGAGACCCCGGCCCCGACGATGACGACCCGCCGCCCGGCGAAGGCGTCGGCCGAGACGTAGTCGGCGACATGGAGCTGTCGTCCGCGGAAGCGGTCGGCCCCCGGAACCCAGGGCAGGAACGGGCGGGTCCAGGTGCCCGTCGCGTTGACCACGTACCGGGCGGCCCAGGTGCGCGTGCCGTTCGGCGTCTCGGTCTCGACCAGCAGTCGGCCGTTCGGGTCGTCGTCGGCCCGTCGGACGGCGCGGACCCGCACCGGGCGCTCGATCCGCAGGTCGAAGCGCCGTTCGTACTCGGCGAAGTAGGCCGGCAGCACATCCCTCGCGGATGCCGCGGGGTCGGCCGGCGGCACCGCGAATCCGGGCAACTCGTGGATGCCGTTGACGGTGGCCATGCGCAGCGACGCCCAGCGGTGCTGCCATGCCCCGCCCGGTGCGGCTTCGCCGTCGAGCACGACGAAGGTGCGGGTGGATGCCTCGGGGAAGCCGGATGCTTCAGGGGAGCCGGGTGCTTCGGGGGAACCGGGTGCTTCAGGGGAGCCCTCGACGGTGGCGGGTCCCGGCCGGCCCTGGGCGACGGAATGCTCGGCGCCGACGGGCGTGAACCCCCGCCGCCGGAGGTGATATCCGGCCGACAGCCCGGCCTGGCCCGCGCCGATCACGACGACGTCGACCGGGATCGCAAGCTCATGCACACGTATGGGAACGACGCTGCGCAGGGGCGTATTCCGGCAGGGCGGCGATCCGAGCCGACTCGGGGCATGCTGCGTGCCCAGCGGCGGCTCCGTCGAGGGACGGATGCCGTGGCATCCCCACTCGCTGAATCCACCGCACGAGGGACGCGCCCGTGCCGCCCCGCCTGATGGCATGGAGGCATGACCGAGCAGTCCACCCCGATCGTTCCCGCAGCCGCTCCGGGCACCCCGGCGCCCGCGCCGATCGAAGCGCCCGCCGCACCCGAATACGTCGCCGCGCCGATGCGCGCCGCTGCCCACGCGAACTCGGCTCCGGTGACCGTCGGCGCCTCGGCGTTGCCGTCGCGTCGCGAGGAGGCAGCGAACCGGCAGCGCGCGAAGAACGTCGCCGCCGCCCCGATCATGCCGACGCGGGTGCCGTGGCTCGCCGTAGGCGTGTTCGTCGTGATCGCGTTCGTCGGGGCCTGGCTCGTCGCCCTGCCGCTCTGGACCTCGGGCGAGGGCCTCGCGCATCCGCTCTTCGGGCTGCTCGCGCCGGCCATGATGTTCACCCCGGCACTCGCGACGCTCGTCGTCGTGCTGTGGGTGCGCCGCCCGGCGAGCATCCCGCGCTCGCTCGGCCTGTCACCGATCCGGCCGGCGGGGCGCACCTGGCTGTTCATCGCGCTCGCGTTCGTGGGCTTCACGGCGCTGCCGTTCCTCGCGATGCTGCTCGGGCACGCGCTCGGCATCATCCGGGTCGACCTCGTGGGGCTCAGCGGCGTGCAGGCCGTGATCGACGCGCTCACCGAGAGCGCGGGCGGGCAGGCGGTGCCGATCGACGCATCCGTGGTCGTGGTGATGACGCTCGTCTCCCTGCCGTTCCTGACCGCGATCAACAGCGTCGCCGCGTTCGGCGAGGAGATCGGCTGGCGCGGATGGCTCCTGCCGGCGCTGCGCCCGCTCGGCACCGTGCAGGCGCTGGTGCTCTCGGGTGCGATCTGGGGCCTCTGGCATGCGCCCCTGATCCTGCTCGGCTACAACTACCAGCGCACCGACCTGCTCGGGCTCGCGAGCATGGTCGCGTTCTGCGTGCTCACGGGCGTCGTGATCGGATGGATGCGGCTGCGCTCGGCGTCGGTGTGGCCCGCCGTCGTCGCGCACGGCGCGATCAACACGGCGACGACGCAGTTCCTGATCTTCGCCGACGCGGACTCGCTCGCCGACGGCGACGGCATCTGGGGGAGCGTGCTCGGCTGGCCGGGCTGGATCCTGCTCGCGGCGGCGATCGTCGTGCTCGTCGTTACTCGTCAGCTGTGGAAGCAGTCCGAGCCGGGGCTCACGCTCGCGGAGTCGCGCGTCTCGCCGGTCGCGTAGGCGCGCCGGCGCCGCATCGAGACCAGCGAAGGGCGGGTCTCGATACGCTGCGCTACTCGACCGGCGGGGTGACGGATGCCCCGTGCTCGCGCAGCCAGTCGAGCAGCACGACGGCGTGGTTCGCGTGCTCGTCGCGCGCACCGAAGAGCAGCGTGACACGCTCGTGCTCACGGCCGAGCTCGAGCAGCGCCTCGGCTGCCGGGTTCTCGTCGAGCTCCTGCCGATACCGCGCGGCGAAGCCGTCGAACGTCGCCTCGCGATCGGCCGCGTGGTGCCACTCGGTGCGCAGGTCGGGCGACGGCGCGACCTCCTTCATCCATGCGTCGAGTTCGGCGCGCTCCTTGCTCACGCCGCGTGGCCACAGCCGGTCGACGAGCACGCGGTATCCGTCGGATGCATCGGGCGGGTCGTAGACGCGCCTGGTGGTGAACGCCATGGGGCCAGTCTGGCACCGGTGCCGGGCGTTCTCGAGCGCGGGAGCCCACTCGCGCCCCACGCCCGCCACCGGCATCCGCTCGCCCTGTGGGTTCGCTGAGACCTGCGGACCTGCGCTTTCGCGACCTTCGCCGCAGGCGTACGCTGGAGTCAAGATTGTTACACAATCTGGATGGGGAGACGCGACAGATGAGCACCGCGAGCACCACCGGGATGCCGACCACCAGCACCAGCACCGACACGGGCGCCGACACCGCGACCACCGCCGCCTGGGCGGGCTTCGCCTCCGGCCCCTGGCAGGACGGCATCGACGTGCGCGACTTCATCCAGCGCAACTACACGCCCTACGAGGGCGATGCCGGCTTCCTCGCCGGCCCCACGGCGCGCACGACCGGCATCTGGGCGAAGCTCAGCGCGAAGTTCCCCGAAGAGCGCGAGAAGGGCGTCTACGACGTCGACCCGAACACCCCAGCGGGCATCACGGCCCACGCCCCCGGCTACATCGACCGCGACGCCGAGCTCATCGTCGGCCTCCAGACCGACGCCCCGCTCAAGCGCGCGATCATGCCGAACGGCGGATGGCGCATGGTCGAGGGCGCGCTCGACACCTACGGCTACCCGGTCGACCCCGTGCTCCGCGAGGTCTACACGACCCACCGCAAGACGCACAACCAGGGCGTGTTCGACGCCTACACGCCGAACGTCCGCGCCGCCCGCAGCTCCCACATCATCACCGGACTGCCCGACGCCTACGGCCGAGGCCGCATCATCGGCGACTACCGCCGCGTCGCGCTCTACGGAGTCGACGCGCTCATCGAGGCCAAGAGGACCGACAAGCTCCTGCTCGACACCACGCCGTTCAGCGAGTCCGTGGTGCGCGAGCGCGAGGAGCACGCCGAGCAGATCCGCGCGCTGGGCGAGCTGAAGCAGATGGCCGCGAGCTACGGCTTCGACCTCGGCCGCCCCGCCGAGACCGCCCAGGAGGCCGTGCAGTGGCTGTACTTCGGCTACCTCGCCGCAGTGAAGGAGCAGAACGGGGCCGCGATGTCGCTCGGCCGCGTCTCGACGTTCCTCGACGTCTACCTCGAGCGGGACCTCGCCGCCGGCGCGATCACCGAGGAGCGCGCGCAGGAGGTCGTCGACGACTTCGTCATCAAGCTGCGCATCGTGCGGTTCCTGCGCACCCCCGAGTACGACGAGCTGTTCTCGGGCGACCCGACCTGGGTCACCGAGACCATCGGCGGCATGGGCGAAGACGGGCGCACGCTCGTCACGAAGAACTCGTTCCGCATGCTCCAGACGCTCTACAACCTCGGCCCGGCCCCCGAGCCGAACATGACCGTGTTCTGGAGCGACCGGCTGCCCGAGGGCTTCAAGGCGTTCTGCTCGCAGGTGTCGATCGACACCTCGGCCGTGCAGTACGAGTCCGACGAGCAGATCCGTTCGGCATGGGGCGACGACGCCGCGATCGCCTGCTGCGTCTCGCCCATGGCGATCGGCAAGCAGATGCAGTTCTTCGGTGCCCGGGTGAACCTCGCGAAGACCATGCTCTACGCCATCAACGGCGGTCGCGACGAGGTCTCGGGCAAGCAGGTCGCCCCCGTGACCGCCCCGGTCGCCGAAGGCCAGCCGCTCGACTTCGACGACGTGTACGCCCGGTTCGACCGGACGATGGACTGGCTCGCCGAGACCTACGTCGAGGCGCTGAACGTCATCCACTACATGCACGACCGGTACGCGTACGAGCGCCTCGAGATGGCGCTGCACGACCGCGAGGTCCTGCGCACCATGGCGACCGGCATCGCGGGCCTCGCGGTCGCGACCGACTCGCTCTCGGCGATCAGGTACGCGAAGGTCGTGCCCGTGTTCGACGACCGCGGCATCGTGGTCGACTACGAGACCACCGGGGAGTTCCCGACCTACGGCAACGACGACGACCGGGCCGACGCCATCGCGGTCGACCTCGTCGAGCGGTTCATGGCGAAGGTGCGCACGCACCCGACCTACCGCGACTCGGTGCCGACCCAGTCGGTGCTCACGATCACCTCGAACGTCGTCTACGGCAAGGCCACCGGCAACACCCCCGACGGCCGCCGCGCGGGCGAGCCGTTCTCGCCGGGTGCGAACCCGATGAACGGGCGCGACCACCACGGCATGCTCGCCTCGGCGCTGTCCGTGGCGAAGCTGCCCTACCGCGAGGCGCAGGACGGCATCTCGCTCACGAGCACGATCATCCCGAGCGGCCTCGGTCGCACGCGCGACGAGCAGTTGGGCAACCTCGCCGGCATCCTCGACGCCTACTTCGGCGCGAACGGCTACCACATGAACGTCAACGTGCTCCAGCGCGAGATGCTCATCGACGCGATGGAGCACCCCGAGCAGTACCCCCAGCTCACGATCCGGGTGTCGGGCTATGCCGTGAACTTCGTGCGCCTGACGCGCGAGCAGCAGCTCGACGTGCTCAGCCGGACCTTCCACCGGTCATGAGCGCGACGATGCTCGCCCCGACCGGCGTGGCGCCTCAGGCGCTCCGTCGGTCGGCGGTGGGCCTCGGCATGCCGACGGCCGACGGCACGCGCGGTGAGCAGCTGCGCGCCCGCCGCGCCGGCGAGGTCGGCATGGTGCACTCGTGGGACCTCTCGACCGGGGCCGACGGGCCCGGCACGCGCATGACGGTGTTCCTCTCGGGCTGCCCGTTGCGCTGCCGCTACTGCCAGAATCCCGACACCTGGTTCGAGCGTGACGGCATGCCCGTCGGGGTCGCGGATGTCGCGGCTCGGCTCGAGCGGTACCGCGGCGTGTTCGCGGCCACCGGCGGCGGCCTCACCGTGAGCGGCGGCGAGCCGCTGCAGCAGCCCGCGTTCGTGGCGCGCCTGTTCCACGAGGCGAAGGCGCGCGGCATCCGCACCGCCCTCGACACGAGCGGGTTCCTCGGTCGCAACGCGACCGACGAACTGCTCGCCGACACCGACCTCGTGCTGCTCGACGTGAAGTCGGGCCTCGACGACGTGTACCGCGACACCACCGAGCAGGAGCTCGCCCCGACGATCGAGTTCGGCGACCGGCTCGCCGCGCTCGGCACCCCGGTGTGGGTGCGGTTCGTGCTCGTGCCCGGGCTCACCGACGGGTTCGACAACGTCGAGGCGGTCGCCGACCTCGTGGCCCGCTGGCCGAACGTCGACCGCGTCGAGGTGCTGCCCTTCCACCAGCTCGGCCGGTCGAAGTGGGAGGAGCTCGGACGCGAGTACACGCTCGCGGACACGCGCTCGCCCGACCCCGAACTCACCGAGCGCGTGCGCGGGCAGTTCCGGGCGCGCGGGCTCGAGACGACCTGACGTCCGACGGGCGCCCGTCGTGCCCGCGACGATTCGCCGCGGCATCCCGCAACTGGTAGACTCTTCAGGTTGCCGTGAAACGGCCGCGCATCAAGAGAGCTCAGGCATTCCGCCTCGGGCAGCGCGCAACGAAGAGAGAGGGGATCCCATCTATGGCACTCGAAGCAGACGTCAAGAAGGCGATCATCGAAGAGTACGCGACGCACCCCGGTGACACTGGATCCCCCGAGGTCCAGATCGCGCTCCTCACGAAGCGAATCAAGGACCTCACCGAGCACCTGAAGGAGCACAAGCACGACCACCACTCGCGTCGTGGCCTGCTCCTCCTCGTCGGTCAGCGTCGTCGTCTCCTCGGCTACCTCGCCGATGTCGACATCAACCGCTACCGCAAGCTCATCGAGCGTCTCGGCCTGCGCCGCTAAGCAGCACCCTGCCGCATCCGTGCGGCGCTGCGGCTCTCGTTGAACCCGCGAGCTTCTTGCGAAAGCCCCCCGCCCGCTCTTCGGAGCCGGCCGGGGGCTTTCGTCATTTCCCGGTGACGGATGCCGCAGGCGGGCAGGTGGACGCCGCCCCGTGTCATCGGGTGTCCTCCGGTCGCGCCAGAATGTTCGGGTGCCCCGACGCCGCCGTTCCCGACGCCTCTCCCTGCCCGCCTTCCTCGTGATCGTGCTCGCGGTCGCCGTCTGGGTGTACCTCTACGGCCCAGAGGGCACGAGGTCCGAGGCGGGTGACTGGTGGGCGCCGTCGGCGCCGAGCGCGACCTCCGGCGCTCCCGACGTCGTGACGTCGAACCCCGACCTCGCCGCCTTGGTGGTCGCCGGGCCAGGCTCGACGACGCCGTACGACCGCGACCTGTTCGGTGCGGCGTGGGCCGACGTCGACGGCAACGGCTGCGACACGCGCAACGACGTGCTGATCCGCGACCTCGTCGACATCGCGTTCCGTGCCGACAGCAACGGCTGCATCGTGCGCACCGGCACGCTGCACGATCCGTACACGGGTGCCGTGATCTCGTTCGTGCGCGGGCCCGACACCTCCGAAGCCGTGCAGATCGACCACGTCGTGCCGCTCTCGTACGCATGGCAGCACGGCGCGTCGACGTGGACCGACGTGCAGCGCACCGCGTTCGCGAACGACCCCGCGAACCTCTCGGCGGTCGACGGCCCGGCGAACCAGTCGAAGTCCGACTCCGGCCCGGCCGAATGGATGCCGCCGCAGGGCGGCTACGCCTGCACGTACGTCGACCGGTTCGCCGGCGTGCTGCTCGCGTACGGGCTCACCGTCTCGCCCGCGGACTACGCGGCGATGACGACGGTCGACGCCGGCTGCCCATGAGCCCGGGCCGCCGGAGCGAATCCGTCGGCGCCGGGCTCGGCGCAGGCGCTCACTCGACGATCGCCATCTCGCGCGGGGTGACGTTGAACCGGCGCGCGCCGTCGGCCGTGACCGTGACGATGTCCTCGATGCGCACGCCGAAGCGCCCGGGCAGGTAGATGCCTGGCTCGATCGAGAAGCACATGCCGGGTCGCATGGGCAGCTGCTCGCCCTCGACCATGTACGGCGGCTCGTGGGTCGTGAGCCCGATGCCGTGGCCGACGCGATGGATGAACTGCTCGCCGTAGCCGGCATCGGTGATGACCGCGCGCGCCGCACGGTCGACCTCCTGGCAGGCCACGCCGACGCGGACGGACTCGAATCCGGCCTGCTGCGCGCGTTGCACGATCTCGTGCACCTCGCGCTCCTCGTCGGTGGGTTCGCCCACGTGCACGGTGCGCGTCGTGTCAGACCCGTAGCCGTGCTTGAGGCCGCCGAAGTCGAGCACGACCATGTCGCCGTGCTCGATGACGCGGTCGCCCATCTCGTGGTGCGGGTTCGCGCCGTTCGGGCCGGAGCCCACGACGGTGAAGTCGACCTGCGAGTGCCCGAACCGACGCAGGAGGTCGGCGAGGTCGAGTCCGACCTCGGTCTCGGTGCGGCCCGCGAAGCGCACGCCGAGGATCTCGCCGTAGGCCGCGTCGGCTGCTGCGCCGGCGGCGGCGAGGCGCGCCAGCTCGTCGTCGTCCTTGATCGCCCGCAGCATCGGGATCTCGGCGGTCATCGAGCCGTAGGTCGTGTCGGGCAGGTGCGCCTGCAGTCCGAGCAGGTGCATGGCCCAGGCGGAGTCCGACAGGGCGTAGCGTCCGGGGCCGAGCAGTCGAGCCGTGGCCTCGTACGGGTCGCTGCCGTCGGTCCAGTCGGCGAGCGCGAACACCGCGGAACCGGGAGACTCCTCGGCGTCGGGTCGCTCGAGCTTCGGCACGATCATCGTCGGTTCGCCGTCGACCGGCACGACGAGCATCGTGATGCGCTCGGTGATCGCGACGGGCGCGTATCCGCTGAGGTAGAGCAGGTCGGGGCCGGGGGTGAGCAGCAGGCCGGTCAGCCCCGCCTCGCGAGCGGCCTCGGCGGCGCGTCGCAGCCTGGTCTCGAAGTCGGCTGCGGTGAACGGCGCGGGTTCGGCGCTCCCGGTCGGATCCGACATGCGCTGGCCCCCTCGCCCGGTCGCCTCGGAAGCGGCCGACGGGGGCGAATCTACTCCGCTTCGGCGCGAGCCCGATAGGCGCGCACGGCCATGCGGTTGCCGCAGCGCGTGGTGCAGAAGCGGCGCGAGCCGTTCTTCGAGAGGTCGACGTAGAGGCTCTCGCAGTCGTCGGCGTCGCAGATGCGCAGACGCTCCATCTGGTCGGAGCGGATGACGTCGACGAACGCCATCGCCGCCTCCACGAGGATGCGCGTGGCGAGCGGCTCGTCGAGCGCGGTCGCGTGGATGTGCCAGTCGAGGTCGTCGTGGCGCACGAGCCGGGGGAGCGCGTGCGCGTCGGCGAGCAGGGCGTTCACGGCGTCGGCCGCGTCGTCGCGGTCGAGCAGCCAGATCGTGCGGAGCTGCGTGCGGGCGTCACGCACTTCGCCGAGCTCGCGCGCGTCGCGGTCGTGCCGGCCCGAGTACTTCCAGGTCGTGATGAGCGCGCTCAGCTGGGCGATCGTGCGCAGCTCGTCGTCGCCGGAGTCGGATGCCGAGGCATCCGTGTCGGTGATGGCCGCGACGAAGGCGAGCGCCGACTCCGTGTCATGGGTGAAAAACATTTGACTCCTGACTTGGTGCACGAGTACTGTCACGAGCATAACGACTTTCGGGCATGACATGGGCTCGAGATCGCGAGCACGGCGCACGACCCACACGAACGAACCATCATCGACGGAACGGCAACGCAATGCGGGCATCACGCGGCATCCTCGGCATCGCGCTCGGCCTCGGGTCGGGCCTCGCGTTCGGCGCGGGCGGCGCCGTCGTCAAACCCCTGCTCGAGTCGGGCTGGTCGCCCGGCGCGGCCGTCTTCTTCCGCGTGCTCGTGGGGGCGCTGCTGCTGCTCGTGCCCGGCCTCGTCGCCCTGAAGTTCGACCTGCGGCCGCTCTGGCGCGCGAAGTGGACCGTGCTGACCTACTCGGTCGTCGCGGTCGCGGGCGTGCAGCTCGCGTTCTACATGTCGATCTCGCGCATCCCCGTGAGCACGGCGCTGCTCATCGAGTACCTCGCGCCCGTCGCGCTCGTCGCGCTGGCCTGGGTGCGCACGCGGCACGTGCCGCAGTTCGTGGTGCTCGCAGGCTCGGTCGTCGCGATCGTCGGTCTCGTGCTCGTCATCGGGCCCGCCGGCGGCGCACTCGACCCGCTCGGCATCGCGTTCGCCGCCATCGCGATGATCGGCGTGGCCGTCTACTACGTGCTCGGCGAACGCAGCGATACGGGCATCCCGCCGATCTCGCTCGCCGCGGTCGGCCTGTTCATCGGATGCCTCGTGCTCGGCACCTCGCTGCTGGTCGGCCTCGTGCCGTTCGAGGCGAACTTCACGACGATGCCGTACTTCGGCGGCAGCGCGCCGTGGTGGGTGCCCGTGCTGACGGTGGGCGCGGTCTCGACCGCGTTCGCGTACGTCGCCGGCATCCAGGCGATCCAGATCCTCGGCACGCGGCTCGCGTCGTTCCTCGGGCTCTCCGAGGTCGTCTTCGCCGGAATCGTCGCGTGGATCCTGCTCGGCGAGGCGATCGGCCCCGTGCAGATGCTCGGCGGGCTGCTCATCCTCGGCGGCATCGTGCTCGTGCGCTTCGAGCGCCCTGCACTCGCGGTCGCGCCCGACCTCGTGCCGGGCGCGACGCCCGCCGTCGAACCCGACCTGTCGTTCGACCCCGAGCCGCTGCCGGGCGAGTTCCCGAGCGGTCCGGGCGGGTCGGCCGGATCCGGCGGCACCGGCGCTGCGGCGCGGACGATGAGCCCCGCCGAGCGGCCCGCGACGTAGGCTTCGACCATGCGCTTCGGCATCTGCATCCTGCCCCAATACGACTGGCCAGAGGCCGCCCGACTGTGGCGTGGAGCCGAGGCGTACGGCTTCGACCACGCGTGGACGTACGACCACCTCTCGTGGCGCTCGCTCGCCGGTGAGCGCTGGCATGCGACGGTGCCCACCCTCACGGCGGCCGCGATGGTCACCGAGCGCATCGAGCTCGGCACGTTCGTCGCCTCGCCGAACTTCCGGCATCCGGTGCCGTTCGCGAAGGACATCGCGACCGTCGACCAGATCGCCGGCGGGCGCGTGCTGCTGGGCGTCGGCTCGGGCGGTACGGGCTTCGACGCGACCGTGCTGGGCGAGCGCGAGCTGACGTCCGTCGAGCGGTTCGAGCGGTTCGCCGAGTTCACCGAGGCCCTCGATGTGCTGCTGCGCTTCGAGGATCCGGATGCCGCGGCATCCGACGCCGAGGGCATCTCATTCGACGGCGACTGGTACCGGGCGGTGAACGCGCGCATGGTCGGGGCGCCCGCGCAGGCCCCGCGCATGCCCCTGCTCATCGCCGCCGACGGACCCAGGGCCATGGCGCTCGCCGTGCGCCTCGGCGACGGTTGGGTCACGACGGCCGGCTCGATCGACGACACCGAAGAGTGGTGGGCCTACGCCGCGAAGCTCTCGCGGCGGCTCGACGATGCCTGCGAGGCGGCCGGGCGCGACGCCGCGGGCATGTCGCGCACGCTGCTGCTCGACTCGTCGGCGCGGTACGCCCTCGAGAGCGTCGACGCCTTCGAAGACGCCGTCGGCCGTGCAGCCGCGCTCGGCTTCACCGACGTCGTCGTGCACTGGCCGCGCGCAGACGGCATCTACGCGGGCAGCGAAGTGGTGCTCGACGAGGTCGCGTCTCGTCTGCCCGCGCTCCGCTGACGGCTCGGCCGGCTGCTCCGCTGGGAGCCGCGCCACAGGTTCGCTTCGCTACGCTGGCAGGCATGCCCGCACCCCGCTCGAAGTCCCTGTTCGCGTGGGAGCCGCTCCCGTATCTCGTGGTGCTCGTGCTGCTGATCCTCACCGGCCTCGTGCGACCCTCGTCGCCGACGTGGCTGTTCTGGCCGTTCACGCTGCTGCTCGTCGCCGCGATCGCGTGGCTCGCGGTCGGGTTCGTGCAGCAGGGCCGCGACCGCTCGAATCCCGATCGATGGGGCGAGCTGGCCACGCTCGACGGCCTGGAGATCATCGACGCGCCCGGCCGGGCGCGCGAGGTGCGATCGGTGATCGCGGTCGCCGACGTGCACCGGCATCAGGCGGCGATCGACCTCGCGCGCATCCACGGCGGCGCAGACCAGCACGCCGTGCTCGTGCCGCGCGCGAGCCGTTGGCTCTCGAAGCGATACCGGGTCGGCGTGCAGCTCGTGGGCGGCGATCGGCCGCGTCACGCGGGGTTCCTGTCGGATGCCTCGGCCGAGCCCTGGCTCGACCGGCTCGACGCCCTGCGGCTCGACGGCGCGTTCGTGCGCGTCCCGGCCCGCATCACGGGCGACGCCCGCCCCTTCGGGGTCGACCTCGACGCGAGCGGACTCGCGGAGGCACTGGCGTCGTCGAGGGCCTAGACGGCCGAACGGGGCATCCGCTCGCTCAGGAGGCGGGCGTGCCTGCGCCCTCGGGCTGCTCGGCGGACTCGGCCGCGATCTGCTCGCGCACGAGGTCCATGTCGAGCGCGCGGACCTGCGAGACGAGGTCGTCGAAGACGGGCCGCGGCAGCGCGCCGGCCTGGGCGAAGACGCCGATTCCGTCCTTGAAGGCCATGATCGTCGGGATCGACGTGATGTTCATCGCCGCGGCGAGCTGCTGCTGGTCTTCGGTATCGACCTTCGCGAACACGAGGTCGGGGTTCGCCTCGGATGCGGCCTCGTAGTTCGGTGCGAACTGCAGGCACGGACCGCACCAGCCGGCCCAGAAGTCGACGAACACGGTGCCGCCCTCGAGGATCGTCTTCTCGAAGGTCTCAAGCGTCAGGGGAACGGTAGCCATTGCTCCAGCGTACGTTCCACCCATGTGAGGACGCCCGATGTTCGCTCACGGCGACGGCGAACGCCGCCACCGCAGGCCTTTCGCGCACGAATCCTGCGTCCTCGCGGCTGAGAGCGCGTTCTCGTGCGCAGCCGCACCTCGGGGGTTCCGGGATCCGTCGCGCCCGACCTATGCTGGCCCCCCAAACGGGTGTCAACGGGTGACATCCGTGCGGAAGGGAACATGATGCACCGATCTGCACCACGATCCAGAACTGCCAGAACGCTCGCGATCGGCGCCGCCTCGGCGCTGGCGCTCGCCCTCGTTCCAGCCGGTGCGGCCTTGGCCGGCGGCTCGTCGAACAAGTGCGACAACCGCAACAACAACACGATCTCGAAGCTGCTCGAGTGCGCCTCGGCGAACGGGGTGGTGGAGCACCTCGAGGAGTTCCAGTCGATCGCCGACGCGAACGGCGGCAACCGCGCCGCCGGGTTGCCCGGCTACGACGCGAGTGTCGACTACGTGGTCGACACCCTCGAGGACGCCGGGTGGAACGTCACCCTCGACGAGTTCCCGTTCACCTTCATCGGGCCGTCGACGCTCGCGCAGACCGCGCCGATCACCGCCGACTACGAGACGGGCTCGTTCACGGGCACCGGCTACGGCCCGATCGACGGCACGATCGTGCCCGTCGACGTGGTGCTCACCGCCCCGTACGAGCCGGTCACGAGCGGGTGCGAGCCCGCCGACTTCACCGCGCTCGACTTCAGCGGGCCGAACGACATCGCGCTGATCCAGCGCGGCACGTGCGAGTTCGGCGTCAAGGCGCGCAACGCGCAGGATGCCGGCGCCGAGGCGGTCATCATCTTCAACCAGGGCAACACCCCCGAGCGCTCGGGCCTGATCACGGGCACGCTGTTCGGTGCGAACACCGAGCCGCTGGACATCCCGGTCGTCGGTGCGAGCTTCGAGCAGGGCGTCGCCCTCGCGCAGGCGGGCTCGACGGCTTCGATCTTCGTGCCGGCTCCCGAGGAGCGGCCGCAGGTCAACGTCATCGCGGAACTGCCTGGCAAGAACGACTCCAACGTCGTCATGGCCGGTGCGCACATCGACTCGGTGCAGGCGGGTCCGGGCATCAACGACAACGGCAGCGGTTCCGCCGCGTTGATCGAGATCGCCCAGGCGCTCGGCAAGCTGAAGCCCGAGAACACGCTGCGGTTCGCGTGGTGGGGTGCGGAGGAGAGCGGCCTGCTCGGCTCGGCGGCCTACGTCGACGGCCTGTCGCAGCCCGAGAAGGACGACATCGCCCTGTACCTCAACTTCGACATGATCGCGTCGCCGAACTCCATCTTCATGGTCTACGACAGCGACGAGTCGGGCTACGAGGCGCCGGTCGTGGTGCCGGAGGGGTCGGTGGCCATCGAGGATCTCTTCGAGAGCTACTTCACGCTCATCGGCAAGCCGTACGACGACGCGGAGTTCTCGGGTCGCAGCGACTACGAGGCGTTCATCCTGAACGGCATCCCGGCGGGCGGCCTGTTCACGGGAGCCGAAGTCGTCAAGACCGAGCAGCAGGCGGCGATCTGGGGCGGCACGGCCGGTGAGCAGTTCGACCAGTGCTACCACCTCGTGTGCGACACGATCGACAACATCGACAAGAACGCCCTGTACGTGAACATGGGCGCCATCGCCACGGCGGTGCTGACGTACGCGTACTCGACCGAGGACGTCAACGGCGTCAAGGGCAAGAAGCTGCCGTTCAAGCTGCTCCCCGAGCCTGCGGGCCCGGAGGGCACCGTCGGCGGCGGTGGCGGGCTCGCGCCCGACCACGGGCATTCCCACGGTCCGCTCGACGCGGCGTAGCAGTCCGGGGAGTGCGAGCGGGGGTGCCTTCGGGCACCCCCGCTTCGTGCGCTCGAGGCCCGAGGGCCGCATTCGGAGGCTCGCTCGGAATCGACGCGACGCGGTGGGAATAGTGTGGCCGGGACATCCGTTGGACCCGATGTATGCAAATGCATATAGTTGAAGGATCAGACGGAACACCCAGGAGGGGCGCCATGCAATTCGGAATCTTCACGGTCAGCGACATCACCCAGGATCCGACGACCGGGCGCACCCCGACCGAGGCCGAGCGCATCCAGGCGACGCTGACGATCGCCAAGCACGCGGAAGAGGTCGGGCTCGACGTCTTCGCGCTCGGAGAGCACCACAACCCGCCGTTCTGGTCGAGCTCGCCCACGACGACGCTGGCCTACATCGCCGGCCAGACCTCGAAGCTGCAGCTGACCACGTCGACCACGCTCATCACGACGAACGACCCCGTGAAGATCGCGGAGGACTTCGCGATGCTGCAGCACGTCTCGAGCGGCCGCGCCGACATCATGCTCGGCCGAGGCAACACCGGCCCGGTCTACCCGTGGTTCGGCAAGGACATCCGCCAGGGCCTGCCGCTCGCCATGGAGAACGTCGAGCTGCTGCACCGCCTCTGGAACGAAGACGTCGTCGACTGGCAGGGCCGGTTCCGCACGCCGCTGCAGGGCTTCACGTCGACGCCCCGCCCCCTCGACGGCGTCGCCCCGTTCGTCTGGCACGGCTCGATCCGCACGCCCGAGGTCGCCGAGCAGGCCGCGATGTACGGCGACGGCTTCTTCGCCAACCACATCTTCTGGCCCGCGTCGCACACGCAGCGCATGGTCGCCCTCTACCGTCAGCGCTTCGAGCACCACGGCCACGGCACCGCCGCGCAGGCGATCGTCGGTCTCGGCGGCCAGGTCTTCATGCGCAAGAACTCGCAGGACGCGGTGCGCGACTTCCGCCCCTACTTCGACAACGCGCCCGTCTACGGGCACGGCCCGAGCCTCGAGGACTTCACGCAGCAGACCCCGCTCACGGTCGGCAGCCCGCAGGAGGTCATCGATGGCACGCTCGGGTTCCGCGACTACGTCGGCGACTACCAGCGCCAGCTCTGGCTCATCGACCACGCCGGACTGCCGCTGAAGACCGTGCTCGAGCAGCTCGACCTGCTCGGCGAAGAGGTCGTGCCCGTGCTGCGTCGCGAGTTCGCGAAGAACCGCCCCGCCGAGGTGCCGGATGCCCCGACCCACGCCTCGCTCGTCGCCGCCAAGTACGGCGACCAGGCGCCCCGACAGGCCACGCCGAACGCGAACCGCGGCGACAACCTCGCCGGCCCCTCGCCCTACCAGGACGCCCAGGCCACCACGCCCGCACCCGCACCCGTCAAGACCGGCTCGGCCTTCGGCCCCGCCGCCACGCGATAAGGAGCACGACCATGACCGACACCACCGCCGCCAAGCGCATCGTCGTCATCTCGTCTGGCCTGTCGACCCCGAGCTCGACCCGCCAGCTCGCCGACCGGCTCGCCGCCGACGCCGCGAGCATCCTGACCGAGCGCGGCGTCGCGGTCGAGGTGCAGACGTTCGAGCTGCGTGACCTCGCCCACGACATCACGAACAACCTGCTGCTGGGCTTCGCACCCCCGAAGCTCGAGGAGGCCCTCGAGGCGGTCGCCTCGGCCGACGGCCTCATCGCCGTCTCGCCGATCTTCACCACGAGCTATGCGGGCCTGTTCAAGTCGTTCATCGACGTGATCGACACCCAGGCACTCACCGACCTGCCCGTGCTGCTCGGCGCGACCGGCGGCACGCCTCGCCACTCGCTCGCCATCGACTACGCGATGCGCCCGCTGTTCACGTACCTGCACGCGGTCCCCGTGACCACGGGCGTCTACGCGGCGACGAGCGACTGGGGCGACGGCGGCGACGGCGTGCGCTCCCTGCCCGACCGCATCTTCCGCGGCGCGAAGGAGTTCGCCGACCTCGTCGAGCGCACCGACCGGTCGAGCCTCGTGAACGACCCGTTCGCGCTCGACCGGCAGACCGGTCACCTCATCGGCGGTCTTTCGGGGGAGTGACCCGATCCGGAGGCCCCGGCGCCGCACTCGGCGTCGGGGCCTCCGTCGCACCCGCTCGGCGAGCGGCGAACGCATCGAGTGCGGCGATGAGCCGGTCGACGCAGAGCCCGAGCACGATGGCCACCGGGATCGACACGAGCGTGGCCACCAGCGGCTGATCGCCGAACGCGGCGCCGATGAGCGCCCCGATGCCGACGTTGTAGCAGGCCCATGCGACCCCGGCCGCGAGCGAGAGCGGAAGGTACCGTCGCAACGGCACCCCGCCCGCACCGGCCGCGAGGTTCACCGCGATGCGCGCGAACGGCACGTACCTCGCCGTGAAGACGAGCACGGCCGTGCGACGGTGCACCGTGATGCGCGCTCGCTCGAGCGCCCGGTGCACGCGGCCGCGGCGCTGCCACGACCAGCGGTCGAGCCCGACCCGCCGCCCGATGAGGTAGCAGCACAGGTCGCCGACGACGGCGCCGGCGGCCGCCACCGGCACCACCGCCCAGAGCGACGGCGATCCCGTCGACGCGGCGAGGGCGCCGAGCGCCACGACGAGCGTCTCGCTCGGCAGCACCACGAGGAAGGCGTCGCCCACGACGAACGCGAACAGCACGGGCAGCACCCACGGCGAAGCGCTGATCGCGTCGAGGTCCACGCGTCGGTTGTACCCGGTGGAGGTGAACGGCAGGTTCCGGATGCCGCGGGCGGCCCGCCGCGGCATCCGTTCGCAGATGCACCGCCGGGTTCGTCGGGTCGCTACTCGCCGATGAGCGAGTCGGGCGCGAGGTCCCAGACCTTGTCCGGCGGCGGCGGGGCCTTCGTCTCGAAGCGCGGAACCAGGTGCTTCGCCGGCACCAGGGCGCGCACCGAGCCGCGACGCGGCGGAGTCGACGGGAGACCCCGGCAGCGGATGCCGCGCTCAGCCGCTCTTGCGGCGGAACTCCTGCTTCGTCGAGGCGTTGCCCTGCGCGTGGTCGACGGCGCTGCGGCCGTCGAGGTGCGCCTCGCCGCGGTGCTGCTGCTTGTTCTTGCGCTCGAGGGCCTCGCGGAACTTGCGCTTGACGTCGTCGGAGGGCCCCGTGGTCGCCTGGTCGTCGTCGCTACTCATGCTTCGAGTCTAGGTGCGCCCGGTCGAGTCGGCAGCCCGGCTCACGCCAGCGTGAGGTCGCGGGAGCGGAATCGCCAGAGGCCGAGCGCCCAGAGCGCGAGCGCCACGAGCGACAGCACGACGAGCGGCATGGCGTCGAGCTCGACGCCGGGGACGCGCGGCGTCGCGGCGATGGGCGTCGCCTCGATGACCTCGTCGGACAGCGAGAACAGCGGGCCGAACATGGCGATGACCACGCTCGCGCCGTAGACGATCCACGTGATGAGGATCGCCTGGTGCGGCAGCCAGCCGGTGAGCAGCACGGTCACGCCGACGAGCAGCAGCAGGCTCGGGATGTAGGCCGTCGACGCCGCCGTGATGCGCAGCACCTGGTCGGGGTCGCCCTGCGTCGCGGCGAACGCGAGCCCGAACACGAGTCCCGACGCCACGAGGATCACGACGCCCCAGACCGCGGCGAGCAGGAAGCGCGTGAGCGCCCAACGCGTGCGCGAGACCGCGCCCGCGAGCTGCGGCTCCAGCCGTCCCGACGCCTCTTCGAGTCGCACCGAGCACGAGCTCTGCACCGCGAACGCCGCAGCGACCATGACCGTGGCCATGACGAAGAGACCGACGATGCCGTCGAGCATCGAGTCGGCCTGCCCCATGAACGCCTTCGCGAAGGCGTTGCCGGAGTCGAGGAGGTCGGACATCGCCGAGGCGACGCCGCCGTAGAACAGGCCGCCGACGAGGCCGCCGAGCAGCCACCCGATCATGGGCCCGCGCTCGAGGCGCACGGCGAGTCCGAGGGGCGTGGCGAGCGAGCGGGAGGCGCGCGCCGGCCCCGGGCGGTCGGGCAGCACGCCCGCGCCGACGTCGCGGCGCGACTCGATGAGGCCGGCCACGAGGCATCCGCCGACGCCGAGGCCGACGAGCAGCAGCATCGGCCACCACACGTTCTCGCCGAACGAGCGCATGTTCTGCGCCCAGCCGATGGGCGACGCCCAGCTCAGCGGGCTGGGGGTGTCGCCCTCGGCCTGCACGTCGGCGATCGCGCGCACGAGGTACGAGGCGCCGAGCACGATCGAGGCCAGCGAGTTCGCCGCGCGGCTCGTCGAGGTGAGCTGCCCGGCGAGCGCCGCGATCCCGAGGAACGCGATGCCGACGCCGGCGATCGAGGCGCCCATCGCGAGCGAGCCCTCGGCGGGCAGGCCGAGGCCGATGCACGTGAGCCCGATGAGCAGGCCGATCGCGACGCTGAGGCCGCCCACGACGAGCTGGTTCGCGAGGCTGTAGGCGTGGTGGCCGACCGCCCCGGCGCGGATGAGCTCCGTGCGCCCGGCCTCCTCTTCGGCGCGCCCGTTGCGCGTGACGAGGAAGATCGAGGCGAACCCGATCGAGACCGCGAGCGTCATCCAGATCTTGATGTTCAGGATGCCGCCGAGCGTGCCTGCGCCGTAGGGGAGTCCCGTGAGCGCAGCCACCGCCGGAGTGTTGGCGACCGCCGCGTACGCGTCGCGCGACTCCTGCGTGGGGAACGCGACGCGCTGGGACTCGTAGACCATCGCGACCATGCCGACGAGCACGATCACCCAGAGGGCGAGGCGCAGCCAGTTGCGGCGCAGGATGAAGCGCGACAGCTCGGGGAAGGCGGTGAACGCCGCGACCGGGGGCGTGTGCCCGGGGGTCGAGGACGACGGCCGCGAGGGTGCGGGTGCGAGCGCGGTCATGATGCGCTCACCGACTCGTCGGCGGTCTCGGCCGAGGGCAGTTCGACGCCGTAGTGGCGCAGGAAGAGCTCCTCGAGCGACGGCGGCGTCGTCACGAGCGACCGCGGCGAACGGCCGGCGAGGTCGGCCAGCACGCCGCCGAGGTCGGCGTCGTCGACCGTGAAGCTCACGCGCTCGCCGTCGGCGACGAGGTCGTGCAGGTCGGTGCGCTCCGCGAGGGTGCCCGCGCCGTGCGGCAGCAGCACTGACACCGACGTGCGGTGCAGGTGGCGGAGGTCGGCGAGCGACCCCGACTCGACCGTGCGGCCCGCGCGGATGATCGTGACCTGGTCGCACAGCTTCTCGACTTCGGCGAAGATGTGGCTCGAGAGCAGCACGCTGCGGCCCTCGCGCGCGAGCCCCCGCACGACGTCGGTGAACACGCCCTCCATGAGCGGGTCGAGGCCGGACGTGGGCTCGTCGAGGATCAGCAGCTCGGCGTCGGAGGCGAGCGCGGCGACGAGCGCGACCTTCTGCCGGTTGCCCTTCGAGTACGCGCGGGCCTTCTTCGACGGGTCGAGGTCGAACCGCTCGACGAGCTCGTCGCGCCTCGTGCGGTCGACCCCGCCGCGCAGTTTCGACAGGATGTCGATCGCCTGCCCGCCCGTGAGGTTCGGCCAGAGGTTCACGTCGCCTGGCACGTAGGCGATGCGACGGTGGAGCTCGACCGCCTCGCGCCACGGGTCGCCGCCGAGCAGTCGCGCGGCCCCGGCATCCGCTCTCGCGATGCCGAGGAGGATGCGGATGGTCGTCGACTTGCCCGAGCCGTTGGGTCCGAGGAAGCCCATGACCTGACCCTGGTCGACGCGGAGGTCGAGCCCGTCGAGCGCGGTCACGGCGCCGAAGCGCTTGACCAGGCCCTCGACCTCGATGGCGGGGGTGGATGCTGCGTTCATGACGACTCCTTGAGGTAGTCCAGGTACTGGTTGAGGTAGGACTCGTCGGCGAAGACGCCGTACGTGTAGAGCTCGATCGACGGGAGGGCGATCTGCTCGAAGGTCTTGGCGAGCACGGTCTTGAAGTCGGTGAGCTCGATCTCGGGATGCATCGAGAGCATCACGACGAGCCCGCCGACCGATTGGGTCACCATCAGTCGCGCGCGCCCGACCGGGTCGAGGCTCGGGCGGAGCATGCCGTCGGCGACCGCCCGCTCGGAGTAGGCGACGGCGTCGTCGATCAGGTGCTCGATGAACGCCCTGCCCGCCGCGCTGCCGTCCTGCACGCTGCGGAGGATGTAGACGAGCATGGCGCCGTGCTCGTCGGCCTCGGCGAGCTGGGCCATGGCGTTGGCGGGGGACTCGAGGCCGACGGTCTTGAGCGAGCGATGGCGTTCGAGCACGGCTTCGTCGCACTCCGCACGCAGGGCGTCCTTCGAGCCGAAGTGGTGGCGGATGAGTCCGGCGCTGACCCCGGCACGGGCCGCGATCGTGCGCACGGATGCCCCGAACCCCTCGGCCGCGAAGCACTCGACGGCGGCGTCGCGCAGGCGTGCGCGAGTCGTCAGGTCGCTCGGGGTCGGGTCGGGCGCGGCGACCGTCTCGTCGCTCGGAACCGCCTCGGCTATACGCATGTATCGGATGCTACACGCGTGTATAGCCGACGTCCAGTGGGACGGATCGCCAACCCCGGGCGACCAGCAGGTGAACCTTCGCCGACCACGGCCCGGATGTGCGAAACCACGCCCGATCAGGCCCCACGCTGGTCGTGTGAAGGTCGCACTCCTCGCAGAATCGTTCCTCCCGCACATGAACGGCGTGACGCATTCCCTGCTCCAGGTGCTCCGCCACCTCGAGCGGCGCGGCCACGACGCCCTCGTCATCGCTCCACGGTCCGGGACCGCCGACCCCTCGCTCGAGCACTCCCTGCACGGAGCCAGGAGCGTGCTGCTGCCCTCGGTCCCGCTGCCGACCTACCCCGACGTGCGCGTCACGCTCGCCGGCGCGCACCGGCTCGCCGCACTCCTGCGCGAGCACGAGGCCGACGTCGTGCACCTCGCCTCGCCGTTCGTGCTCGGCTGGCGGGGCGTGCTCGCCGCGGAGATGCTCGGCATCCCGTCGGTCGCCGTCTACCAGACCGACATCCCCGCGTACGCGGAGCGGTACGGAGTACCGGGCGCCGCACCCGCGCTCGCGCGGCACATGGCGAGGCTGCACCAGCGCGCGACGGTCACGCTCGCGCCGTCCACCTCGGCCGTCGACCGGCTCACCGCGCTCGACGTCGATCCCGGCCGCATCGAGCTGTGGCGGCGGGGCGTCGACACCGAACGGTTCGCCCCGACCCGGCGCACCGCGACCTGGCGACGCGACGTGGCGGGCGCCGCGGGCGACGAGATCGTCGTCGGCTACGTCGGCCGCCTCGCCCCCGAGAAGCAGGTCGAGGACCTGCGCGCGATCGCCGACCTCCCGCGCACCCGGCTGGTCGTCGTCGGAGACGGCCCATCGCGGCCCGTGCTCGAACGGATGCTGCCGAGCGCCGTGTTCACCGGGTTCCTCGGCGGCGACGCGCTCGCCGAGGCAGTCGCCGGTTTCGACGTGTTCGTGCACCCCGGCGAGAGCGAGACGTTCTGCCAGACGATCCAGGAGGCGCTCGCGAGCGGGGTGCCCGTCGTCGCGACCGGTCGCGGCGGCCCCCTCGACCTCGTCTCGAACAGCGTCGACGGGTGGGTCTACCGCCCCGGCGACCTCGCGGAGTTCCGCGAGCGCGTGCGCGACCTCGTCGGCGACGACGCCAAGCGCCGCGCGTTCGCCGCCAATGCGCGGGCCGCAGTGCTCGGGCGGGGATGGGACGTGCTCTGCGACGAGCTCCTCGGGCACTACGGGCGCGCGGCCGCAGCAGCCGGGCGGATCCCCGAGCCCGGACATGCGGCCGCATCCCGTGCGCCACGCCCGCCCGCGTCCCGCGGCACCGCGCCGGCCGTCACCCGCGAGCGCCGCGTCGTGGCATCCGCCCCTCCCACATCGGTGCCGGCGATGCGGGACCGAACGCCCGTACCGCCGCGCTGGACCCGGTTCGTCGCCGTCGGCGACTCGCTGAGCGAGGGGCTCTGCGACACCTCTCGCATGGCCGCGGGGGAGTACCGCGGCTGGGCCGACCGCCTCGCGATGCTGCTCGCGCTCGCGAGCCCGACCGGCGATCGCGTCTCGTACGCGAACCTCGCCGTGCGCAGCCGCAAGGTCGCCGACGTCGTCGAGGCGCAGGTGCCGCACGCGATCGAGCTCGGAGCCGACCTCGTGAGCGTGCTGATCGGCGGCAACGACCTCGTCGGGCCCCGACCCGACGTGCACGCGCTCGCCGATCGGCTGGCGACCTCGGTCGCCGCGGTGCGCGCCACCGGTGCCGACGTGCTGCTCGTCACCCCGTTCATGCCGCAGCGGCCCGCCTCGCGCCTGTACGAGCGCCGGATCGCGGCCTTCGCCGACCGCATCGTCGGCATCGGCCATGACACCGGCGCGATCGTGCTCGACGTGGCCGCGCTGCCCGCGCTCACGGTGAAGGGCATGTGGGCCGAGGATCGCGTGCACCTGAACTCCGCCGGGCACCGCGCGCTCGCCTACGAGGCCGCCCGGAAGCTCGGGGTCCCGGATGCCGCGGCGCTCGCCGGACTCGAGCAGGCCGCGCACGAGGCCGACGCCCACGGCGTGGTCGCCGAGGGTGCGGTCGCCGACCGCCACGCGAGCGATGCGGAATGGCTCGTGCGCACGCCGTTCCGTGGGTGGCACGGCGGCTGCGCGGACGCACGGCGGGCGACGGGCGCGAGGCGAAGCGCCCGGAACTGTCGCCCGTGCTCGGCGTCGCCGATGCGACATCCGCTGTTCACGGGTGAAAAACCGGGCCTCTGCTAGGCTGGTTCAGGTTGCCGAACGGTCTCCGCGCAGGTGCGCGGCGCCGACCGGCGGCTGACGGAGCAGGCCGGCAGGAAGCTGGTCCCCTGTGGTGGATCACCAATCGACGAGCGATCGAGTGGTGGACTTCTACTGGTGGCCAGCGTGAACGCATCGTCCTGATGCGATTCGTATTGCCTGTTCCTGCTCCCGACGTACGAGTCGCGCCCATACGGGGTGCGACGAAAAACAAAGGAGAGAGACCTCTTGGAAGGTCCTGAAATCACGTTCGCCGAAGCCGTCATCGACAATGGCAAGTTCGGCACCCGCACCATCCGCTTCGAGACCGGCCGCCTCGCCCAGCAGGCGCAGGGCTCGGCCGTCGCCTACATCGACGAAGAGACCATGCTGCTCTCGGCGACGTCCGTCTCGAAGCAGCCGAAGGATCACTTCGACTTCTTCCCCCTGACCATCGACGTCGAAGAGCGCATGTACGCCGCGGGCCGCATCCCGGGCTCGTTCTTCCGTCGCGAGGGCCGCCCCTCGACCGAGGCGATCCTCACCTGCCGCCTCATCGACCGCCCCCTCCGCCCCTCGTTCGTCGAGGGCCTCCGCAACGAGGTCCAGGTCGTCGTGACCGTGCTCGCCATCGAGCCCGACGAGCTCTACGACGTGCTCGCCATCAACGCCGCATCGCTCTCGACGCAGCTCTCGGGCCTGCCGTTCTCCGGCCCCGTCGCCGGCGTGCGCGTCGCGCTCATCGACGGCCAGTGGGTCGCGTTCCCCAAGCACAGCCAGCTCGAGGACGCCGTCTTCAGCATGGTCGTCGCCGGTCGCGTCATCACCGAGGCCGACGGCTCGCAGGATGTCGCGATCATGATGATCGAGGCCGAGGCGACCGACAACGCGTGGAACCTCATCCAGGCCGGCGCCGTCAAGCCGAACGAAGAGGTCATCGCGCAGGGCATCGAGGCATCGAAGCCCTTCATCAAGCAGCTCGTCGAGGCGCAGCAGCAGGTCGCGAAGACCGCAGCGAAGCCCACCGCCGACTACCCGACCTTCCCGCCCTACCAGGCCGAGGTCAAGGCGGCCGTCGAGGCGTTCGCGAGCACCGAGCTCAAGGACGTCTACAAGATCGCCGGCAAGGTCGAGCGTCAAGACGCCGACGACGCGCTCAAGTCGCGCGTCAAGGAGCACGTCGCGGCCAAGGTCGAAGCGGGCGAGCTGCCCGAGTCGGCCAATGCCGAGGTCTCCGCGGCCTACAAGTCGGTCACCAAGAAGGTCATGCGCACGCGCGTGCTCGAAGAGGGCGTCCGCATCGACGGCCGCGGCCTCGCCGACATCCGCCCGCTCGACGCCGAGGTGCAGGTCGTGCCCCGCGTGCACGGCTCGGCCATCTTCCAGCGCGGCGAGACCCAGATCCTGGGCATCACCACGCTGAACATGCTGAAGCTCGAGCAGTCGATCGACTCGCTGAGCCCGGTCACCAAGAAGCGCTACATGCACAACTACAACTTCCCGCCCTACTCGACCGGTGAGACCGGCCGCGTCGGGTCGCCGAAGCGTCGCGAGATCGGGCACGGCGCACTCGCCGAGCGCGCACTCGTGCCCGTGCTGCCCACGCGCGAGGAGTTCCCCTACGCGATCCGTCAGGTGTCCGAGGCGCTCGGCTCCAACGGCTCCACCTCGATGGGTTCGGTCTGCGCCTCGACGCTGTCGCTGCTCAACGCCGGTGTGCCGCTGCGCGCACCCGTCGCGGGCATCGCCATGGGCCTCATCTCCGACACCGTCGACGGTGAGACCCGCTACGCGGCGCTCACCGACATCCTCGGTGCCGAAGACGCCCTCGGCGACATGGACTTCAAGGTCGCCGGCACGTCGGAGTTCGTCACCGCGATCCAGCTCGACACGAAGCTCGACGGCATCCCCGCCTCGGTGCTCGCCGGCGCGCTGACGCAGGCCAAGGAGGCTCGCACGACGATCCTCGCCGTGCTGAACGCCGCCATCGACGCCCCCGACGAGATGGCTCCGACCGCGCCCCGCGTGATCTCGGTGCAGATCCCCGTCGACAAGATCGGCGAGCTGATCGGCCCGAAGGGCAAGACGATCAACGCGATCCAGGACGAGACCGGCGCCGACATCTCGATCGAGGAAGACGGCACCGTGTACATCGGCGCCGTCGACGGCCCGTCGGCCGAGGCCGCCCGTGCCCAGGTCAACGCGATCGCCAACCCGACCAACCCCGAGGTCGGCGAGCAGTTCCTCGGCACCGTCGTGAAGATCGCCGCCTTCGGCGCGTTCGTCTCGCTGCTGCCCGGCAAGGACGGCCTGCTGCACATCAGCGAGGTGCGCAAGCTCGCCGGCGGCAAGCGCGTCGAGAACGTCGAAGACGTGCTCGGCGTCGGCCAGAAGATCCTCGTCGAGATCACGAAGATCGACGACCGCGGCAAGCTCTCGCTCGCCCCGGTCGTGGCAGAGGACGCCGACACCGAGGGTCGCGAGACCTCCGGCACGCACGCCGAGGAGCCCGCAGAGGGCGCCGACGCGTAGTCACCGCTTCTGACGCAGACCGATGCCCCGCCCGACCTGTTCGGGCGGGGCATCCGTCGTCCGGGCGAAGCCGCCTCGCGCCTCGCGCCTTGCGCAACGCGCCACGCGAACTGGGGGATGGGCGCCCGTTCGAGCGGGGCGTAGCCTCCGCACCATGTTGAACAATGCTCACTTCTCGGGGCGTTCGGCGTCCCGATCCGGCGCCCTCGGCGCCCTCGCCCTCATCGCGACGGCACTCGTCGTGGGCCTGGCCGCCGCCCCGGCCGCAGCCGCGCCGTCCGCAGCCTCGTCTGCTGCGGCATCCTCGAGCGCTGCGACGGGTGTCGTGACCGGCTGGTCGCCGCCCGCAGCCCGCGGGTACGTCGCGCTCGGCGACTCGTTCACCGCGGGCCAGGGTGCTCCGCCGTATCGCGACGACACGTGCAAGCAGAGCCGATACGCGAGCTACCCGACCATCGCCGCCGTCTTCAGCCTGTACCGCCTCACCGCGAACAAGGCCTGCTCGGGTGCGACCGTCGCCGCCACGGCCGCGCAGCTCGTCGGCGTCGCCGGCGACACGAAGCTCGTCACGCTCACGGTCGGTGGCATCGACGCGGGCTCGAACGACGTGCTCGCGGCGTGCGCGCTCAACCCGGATCCGAACGTCGACCCGTGCAGGACCGCCCTCGCGACGAGTGCGGCCAAGCTGGCCGCACTCGGACCGCAGCTCGTCGGCCTGTACTCGACGATCGCGGCGACGCTGCCGAACGCGAAGGTCGTGGTGCTGAACTACCCGCGGTTGTTCAACCCCGGCGTCGCACCGCTCGGCGACCTCGTCAACCAGTCGAGCGACGCGCTGAACGCCGTCATCGCGGGAGCCGTCGCGGCCACCGCGAACCCGCGCGTGACGCTCGTCGACGTGACGCAGGAGTTCGCGGGTCACGGCATCGGCTCGAAGCTGCCGTACATCGCGTTCGATCCGGCGAACCTGCTGGCCTCGGCGAACTTCCACCCGAACGCGCTCGGCAACGGGCTCGGCTACGCGAGGGCGCTCGCGAACGATCGCGTGCTGAGCCGCTGAGGGGGCTGCCGTCGCTGCCTCGTCGCGGCCCTCGCCGCGGCCTCGTCGTCGCGTCGTGCAGCCGTGTTGCGCAGACGCGAATGGTCGCTCTCCGATCAGGAGAGCGACCATTCGCGTCCGCTCGGCGAGCGCTGCCGGGGCGGTTCCGCGCGATCGCGCCGACGGATGCGCCGGGCGGCCGTCAGGAGAGGAACTGCACGCTGCTGCGGATCGTCGAGTCGCGCTCGGCGAGCGCGACTGCGGCGAGCGCGCGGGCCTCGGCCTTCGCGGCGACGCGGTCTCGGTCGTTGCGCCGGGCGGCCCGGCGCAGGCCCCATTCGGCGAGGCCGAGGCCGCTGCGCACGGCGAGTGCGGCGACGGCTCCCGAGCCGGGGGAGAGGAGTGCGGCGGTCATCTCAGGGCTCCTTCGTGTCGTCTTCGGTCGGTTCGCCGCGCATGAGCGGGAACGCGTTGATGTGGATCTGCACCGGTCGCGAGCCCGGCGTCGGCGTGCGCTTGTGCGCATCGATGTACTGCTTGAGCACGGCGTCGATGTCGGCGACGAGTGCGGCGAGCTGGTCGGGCGTGAGACGCAGGTTGATGGTGTCGCTCGTGGCGATGTCGAGCCACTCGTCGCCGAAGACCTGGTCGCCCTCGAGCACGAACTCCCGGAAGTTCGTCTCGCGCGAGCGGAACCACTCGTCTTCGACGAGCTTGACGGCGAGGCGCTCGGCGCTGCCGGCGGGCAGTGACCGTGCGTCGGGGATAGCGATCGAGCCCGGAGTACGCTCCCACCAGCGTTCGCGGCCCTTGCCGCGGGTGGTGTCCTCGCGCACGAGGCCCGCGCGCTCGAGCTGCCGCAGGTGGTAGCTCGTGGCGCCGCTCGACTCGCCGAGCCGCTCGCCGAGCCCGCTCGCGGTCATGGGGCCGTATGACGAGAGCTCGTCGTAGATGCGCACGCGCAACGGGTGTGCGAGCGACTTGAGGCTCGCCGAGGGCAGCACGTGGTCGATGCCGGGGTGGCGCGAGCTGCTGGGCTGCGCGCTGAGGTCGGTGGTGCGGTCTGCTCGTTCGTCGGTGGACATGTTGCAAAGATACCTCTGCAAAAGGAATGTTGCAAGGGTTTCTTTGCAATGTGTTGTTTGCACTGAAGCGAGGGGGTGCTGGTCGCGGTACCGCCTACCGTCGGCCGAGTCGCGTGATGGTCGCGTCGGCCAGTCGTTCGGCGCTGCCCGGCGCGCGATCGAGGTAGAGCATCGGCTCGACGAGCTCGAGCTCCAGCACGGCGAGGCTTCCGCCGAAGCGCACGACGTCGACCCGCGCATAGGCCAGGTCGAACGGCAGGCGGCCGAGCATCGCCGTGACCTGCGCGAGGTCCTCGGCGGCAGCATCCGTCCGCTCGACCGAGCCGCCGTAGATGCCGTGCGCCCGGAAGTCGCCCTCGGCCGGCCGCTTGCGCAGCACGTGGCTCGGTGCTCCGCCGAGGAACACGAACGAGAGCTCTCCCTCGTCGAGGATCGCGGGTGCGAACGGCTGCACCATCACCTCGGTCGTCGGAGGCAGCGACCCGAGGAGGCGGGCGAGCTCCCCGACCTCGGTTCGCACCACGCCGGTGCCGCCGACGCCGACGGCGGGCTTCAGCACGAGCTCGGCCCATTCCGCTCGCTCGACCGCGGCGACCATGGCCTCGGGTTCGCCGGGCAGGCCCCGCACGACCGGTACGACCGGCACGCCCCACAGCGCCAGGTCGTCGAGGTATCGCTTGTCGATGTTCCAACGCACCGCGTCGAGCGGATTGAGCAGCGTGCAGGGGGAGCGATCGATGCGCGTCACGACCTCGACGAAGCGGTCCGCCCGGTCGACGTAGTCCCACGTGCTGCGCAGCACCGCGGCGTCGTACGCGCCCCAGTCGACCCCGGACGTCGACCAGGCGACGGCCTCTCGGCCTCGACGCCTCGCGCGCGGTACGCGTCGATCAGCCGTCGATCGTCGTCGAACAGGGACTCGACCTCGGCGATCTCCCACGTGACGAAGCTCGGGAGTCGCTCGCAGCGGAGCACCGCGACGCGCATGTCGGGCTCAGCTCGGCCGCCCGAGCAGCGGCCCGAGTCGGTAGGGGATCACCTCGCCCATCGCGAGCGAGGTCTCGGTGCGCTCGACGCCGTCGATCGCGAGGATCACGCCGTCGATGCGGAACAGGTCGTGCGCATCGCGGCACACGACGCGCACGAGCAGGTCGACCGAGCCCGAGAGCCCGTGCGCCTGCGTCACCTCGGGGATCTCCGCGATCCGGTCGATGACCTCGGTCAGCTGCTTCTGCCGCAGGTGCACCGAGACGAACGCCTCGAGCGGGTAGCCGAGCGGCGCCGGGTCGATGCTGCGCTCGAACGAGAGGAAGGCTCCGGATGTCTCGAGCCGCGCCATGCGCGCCTGCACCGTGTTGCGCGAGAGCCCGAGGCGGTCGGCGAGCGCGACGACCGTCGCGCGCGGGTCGCGGCCGAGGGCTCCGAGCAGCGCGCGGTCGACGTCGTCGTAGCCGGTCATACTGCCAGACGATAGCACCCCGTGGGTGGCTCGTGTTGAGCAACATGCTCAACGGATTCTCGAATGCTTGAGCGCTGTGCCATCTCGACGTACGCTCGCGGTATCCGGCAGTGTCGCCGGGTACGGCTGCTCACGAAGCGGTCGTCGAGAGCGAGGATCCACCCATGACGCCATCCGAATCCACTTCGACCGGGCTGTTGACCCGGCACGCGGGCTTCGCCCAGCTCATCACTCCCGAGGGGGCACGCCGCCCCGACCCCGACCTCGATCGCTGGGTCGTCGACATCGACACCGAGGCGCTCCGGGGGCTCTACCGCGACATGTCGGTGCTGCGTCGCATCGACGCCGAGGGCATCGCGCTGCAGCGTCAGGGCGAGGTGGGCCTCTGGCCGCCGCTGCTCGGCCAGGAGGCCGCGCAGGTCGGCTCCGCCCGCGCCCTTCGCTCCGACGACTTCGTGTTCGGCAGCTACCGCGAGCACGGCGTCGCCTGGGTTCGCGGCATCGACCCGGCCGACGTGCTGCGGGTGTGGCGGGGTGCCGCGTCGTCTGGCTGGAACCCGTACGAGTTCGGCATGGCCGTGCCCCAGATCATCATCGGCGCGCAGTCGCTGCACGCGACGGGCTGGGCCATGGGCGCCGCCTGGGACGGATCGGATGCCGCGGCGGTCGCGTACTTCGGCGACGGCGCGACCAGCGAGGGCGACGTGAACGAGGCCCTCGTGTTCGCCGCCACCTTCGACGCGCCCGTCGTGTTCTTCTGCCAGAACAACGGCTGGGCGATCTCGGAGCCCGTCGGACTGCAGTCCAAGCAGCCGCTCGTGAACCGCGCCGACGGGTTCGGGGTGCCCGGCATCCGCGTCGACGGCAACGACGTGCTCGCCGTGCTCGCGGCGACGCGCGTCGCGCTCGATCGCGCCCGGCGCGGCGGCGGCCCGACCTTCATCGAGGCCGTGACGTACCGCATGGGTCCGCACACGACGGCCGACGACCCGAAGCGGTACCGCACCGACGACGAGCTCGCCGACTGGCGCGCACGCGACCCGATCGCGAGAGTCGGCGCGCTGCTCGCGGCATCCGGCATCGACCGTGAGGAGCTCGACCGCGAGGTCGAGGCCGAGGCGTCACGAGCGGCGGGCGCCCTGCGCGCGTCGATCGCGACCATGACCGACCCCGAGCCAATGAGCGTGTTCGACCACGTCTACGTCGAGCCGAACTCCCACCTCGAGCGCCAGCGCGAGCACTACGCGAAGTACCTCGCGCAGTTCGACGATCCGTCGACGGATGCCCCGGCGACCGCCTCGACCGCCTCGAAGGCCCCGACCGAGGGAGGCGCACGATGACCACGCTCACCCTCGGAGGCGCCATCAACGCCGGCCTCCGCCGCGCCCTCGCGGGCGACGATCGCGTCGTGCTCATGGGAGAGGACATCGGCACCCTGGGCGGCGTGTTCCGCGTGACCGACGGCCTCAAGTCCGAGTTCGGCGCGCACCGCGTGGTCGACTCGCCGCTCTCGGAGGCAGGGCTCATCGGCACCGCCGTCGGGCTCGCGTACCGCGGGTTCCGGCCGGTGGTCGAGATCCAGTTCGACGGCTTCATCTACCCGGGCTTCGACCAGATCGTCGCCCAGGTCGCGAAGCTGCACTACCGCTCGCGCGGCAACGTGCGCATGCCCATCACGATCCGCGTGCCGTTCGGCGGCGGAATCGGCGCGGCCGAGCACCACTCGGAGTCGCCCGAGGCGTACTTCGCGCACACCGCGGGGCTGCGCGTCGTCGCCTGCTCCGACGCCGCCGAGGCCTACGTCATGGTCCAGCAGGCCATCGCGAGCGATGACCCCGTGCTCTTCTTCGAGCCCAAGCGCCGCTACCACGTCAAGGGCGAGGTCGACGAGACGGCGAGCCTCGCCGACGCGAAGCCGATGGGCGTCGCCTCGATCGTGGCATCCGGAACCGACGTCACCCTCGTGACCTACGGAGCGCTCGTGCAGACTGCGCGCGACGCCGCGACCGCCGCGCGCGAGGAGGGCGTCTCGCTCGAGGTCATCGACCTGCGCTCGCTCTCGCCGATGGACCTGACGACGGTGGCCGCCTCGGTGCGTCGCACCGGACGCCTGGTCATCGCGCACGAGGCCGGGCAGCAGCTCGGGCTCGGCGCCGAGATCGCGGCGAGCATCACCGAGCGCTGCTTCGAGTTCCTCGAGGCCGCGCCCGTGCGCATCACCGGCCACGACATCCCGTACCCGCCCGCGAAGCTCGAACGCCACCACCTGCCCGACCTCGACCGCATGCTCGACGGCGTCGACCGGGTGCTCGGCCGGCCCAACTCGCTGAGCGGAGTGGAGGCATGAGCATGATCCGCGACTTCCCGTTGCCCGACCTCGGCGAGGGGCTGACCGAGTCGGAGATCGTCGCCTGGCGCGTCGCCGTGGGCGATCGGGTCGAGCTCAACCAGATCATCGCCGACGTCGAGACCGCGAAGGCCGTGGTCGAACTGCCGTCGCCGTTCGCGGGCGTCGTGACCGCGCTGCACGCGGGCGAGGGTGAGACCGTCAACGTGGGCGAGCCGTTGTTCTCGTGCGACACGGGCGAGGGCGATGCCGAGCAGCCCTCGGTGCCGGATGCCGCGGCGGCCCCGGCGGCTGAGGCTCAGGTCTCGTCGGCCGCGGTCGTCGTCGAGGCGACGGATGCCGCGTCCGGCCCGAACCTCGTCGGCTACGGCGCTCGTGCCGAGTCCGGCCCGAAGCGCCGAGCCAGGCGGGCCGCGCTCGCCGGCGACCTCGTGCCCGCCCTGCCCGAGGGAGCGGAAGCGGCGGCCACGGTCGCGCCGGAGCGCGCAGACCAGGCACCCGTGGTGTCGGCCGAGCGTCCCCGTTCGACGCCGCCCGTGCGCAAGCTCGCGCATGACCTGGGCATCGACCTCGCGCAGGTGCACGGCTCGGGCGAGCGCGGACTCGTCACGCGCGCCGACGTCGAGGCCGCGGCATCCGGTCTCAGGTCGCCCGATCTCGGAACTCCGGACTCGATGCGGTCGGGCGATGCCGATCGCGTCGGCGGGATCGACCGGTCGGGTGCCGGCGACGTGAGGATCCCGATCAGGGGCGTGCGCAAGCACACGGCCGCCGCGATGGTCGCGAGCGCGTTCACCGCGCCGCACGTCACGGAGTTCCTCACGGTCGACGTCACCGCGACCATGGAGCTCGTGCGCAGCCTGCGCGAGGACCGCGCGTTCGCCGGGCACCGCGTCACCCCCCTCGCGGTGGTGGCGAAGGCCGTGTGCCTCGCCGCCCGGCGGACCCCCGACGTCAACGCCCGTTGGGACGAGGACGCTCAGGAGATCGTGCAGTTCGCGTCGGTGAACCTCGGCATCGCCGCGGCCACCGAACGCGGACTCGTCGTGCCGAATGTCAAGGCGGCCGAGCGACTGACGCTCATCGAACTGGCCGACGCGATCGGCGAGCTCGCCGTCACGGCCCGCGAGGGGCGCACGCGTCCGGCCGACCTGTCGGGCGGCACGCTCTCGATCACGAACGTCGGCGTCTTCGGCGTCGATGCGGGCACGCCGATCCTGAACCCCGGCGAAGCCGTGATCCTCGCGACCGGGGCCGTGCGCCGCCAGCCGTGGGAGTTCCGCGGCGAGGTCGCCCTGCGCGAGGTCATGACGCTGAGCCTCTCGTTCGACCACCGCCTGGTCGACGGGCAGCAGGCCGCGTCGTTCCTCACCGATGTCGGCGCGATCCTGCGGGATCCGGCGCGTGCGCTGACGATGGTCTGACCCGGGCGTCGGAACGGGCCTGCCGCCGGTCGGCCCGTTCCGATGCCGCGGCCGGTCGCGGTGCGCTTCGGAGGCTCGTGACCGATCGCGACGTCGCGAGGTGCGCGCGTCCGCCCTCGCCACGGCGGCGACCGGGGAGGAGGATGGGGTCATGGACCCGCAGCGCATCCTCGCACCCGCAGAGACCGTCGACGCGCTCGCGCGCACGGCCTTCGTCCACACGGGCGACCGGCTCGTGGGCGCCTACCGGACCGACGACTTCGCAGGCGCCGTCCGCGTGCTCGACGCGGTCGCACCGGTCGCCGACGAGCTCGATCACCATCCCGACGTGCAGCTCGGGTGGGGCCGCGTCGTGTTCGAGCTGAGTTCCCACGACGTGGGAGGCGTGACTTCTCGCGATCTCGAACTCGCCCGGCGCATCGACGTGCTCGCCGGCGCCGCGGGCGCGCAGCGCGCAGACTGACGCGCAGCGCGCAGGCTGAGCCGCAGCGCGCAGGCTGAGGCACGGCATCCGCCCGGTCGCGGCATCCGCTCAGCGGAGCAGGTACACGCGCTCCTCGATCTCGGCGTCGCGGGCGTTCGCGAAGCCGTGCTCGGTGGCGACCTGCTCGAAGCCGAGGTGCTCGAGCACCCGGATCGACCCGGCATTGTCGCCGGCCACGCGCGCCCGCACGGGTCGTTCGTCGAGCACGTCGAGGAAGATCCGCATCGCCCGCGTGGCGATGCCGAGGCCCCAGTGCGCGCGGTCGATCCACGTGGTGACCTCGGCGGTGCCGTCGTCGTACCAGCGGCCGACGCTCCCGACGATCTCGCCGTCGGCGCGCACGGTTCGCACGTCGGTCGCGGGGTCGGCCATGAGCCGCCGCCAGTGCGCGTCGAACGTCGCACGATCGTCGGGGTCGGGCGCGGTGAACGCGGCCATCTGCACGGCGACTGGGTCGTGCCCGATCAGGAACAGGGTGTCGAGATCCGTGTCGCGGGTCGCGCGCAGGCTCACGACATGAGGCTCGCCCATGCCATCTCCTCGAGGATGCCGCGGACGGTGCCGTCGGCGGGTCTGCGCCCAGGGGTGCGGGCGCTGTGCGGTGTGGAGTTGAGCAGTCCGAAGGCGGCGTGTGCCCGGAACCGCAGCTCCACCTCGACCCGGTCGGGCCTGAGCTCTGCGAGGGTGGCGACCCAGCGTTCGACGTAGCGTCGCTGCAGCGAGCGCACCTCGTGGCGGACGCCGGCGTCGAGTTGTTCGAGTTCGCGATCCTGCACGGCGATCACGTCGGCCTGGCCGAGCGCGAAGTCGACGTGGAAGCGGATGAGCGAGCGCAGCGCGGAGGCCGCGTCGGGCGCGTCGGCGAGCACGTGCTCGGCGCCGTCGAGCAGCGACCGGCTGGCGTCCTCGAGGATGGCGGCGAGCACCGCGGACTTGCCCGTGAAATGCCGGTAGACGGCCGGGCCGCTGACGCCGACGGCGGCGCCGAGGTCTTCGATGGTCACGCCCGCGTAGCCGCGCTCGGCGAACAGGCGCGCGGCGGCCGTGAGGATCGCGGCGCGACGGTCGGCCTTCTGGCGGCCGCGCTCGGTGAGCGCCGGTGCCGCCTGGGTCGGTGCCTGCGGCGTCGACGGTGCCGGCTGTGCCGCCGTGGGGGCTGCTGCGGGTGTTCTTGCCATTTCGATGCCTGCTCGCTAACCTCGGGAATCGAGTTAGTGAACACTAACCGAAAATCGCGAGGTCGCACAAGGGCCGGTCCCCACCCGCCGCACGGCGCGGCTCGCGACGAGGCGGAGGGCCGATGACGACACTCACGACGGCGATCGACCGATCCGGCGAAGGCGCCAGGCGCAACGCCGACGCGCACGCCGAGCTCGTCGGCGAGCTGCGCAGGCGCCTCGCCGCGGCCGCACGCGGCGGCCCCGAGGCATCCCGCGACCGCCATGTCGCGCGCGGCAAGCTGCTGCCGCGCGACCGGGTCGACCGCCTGCTCGACGAGGGCAGCCCGTTCCTCGAGCTCTCGCCGCTCGCCGCCGACGGCATGTACGGCGGCGACTCGCCCGGGGCGGGCATCATCACGGGCGTCGGCCTCGTGCACGGTCGCCCGGTGGTCGTGGTCTGCAACGACGCGACGGTCAAGGGGGGCACCTACTACCCGATGACGGTCAAGAAGCACCTCCGGGCGCAGGAGGTCGCGCGCGAGCACCGGCTGCCGTGCATCTACCTCGTCGACTCGGGCGGCGCGTTCCTGCCCATGCAGGACGACGTGTTCCCCGACCGCGAGCACTTCGGGCGGATCTTCTTCAACCAGGCGCAGCTCTCGTCGATGCGCATCCCGCAGCTCGCGGCCGTGCTCGGCTCGTGCACGGCGGGCGGCGCCTACGTGCCGGCGATGAGCGACGAGTCCGTCATCGTGCGCGACCAGGGCACGATCTTCCTCGGCGGCCCGCCGCTCGTGAAGGCCGCGATCGGCGAGGTCGTCACGCCCGAGGAGCTCGGCGGCGGCGATCTCCACTCGCGCGTCTCTGGGGTCACCGACCACCTGGCCGACGACGACGAGCACGCGCTCGAGACCGTGCGCGACATGGTCGCGACGCTGCCCGAGCCGGCGCCGCGCGCCTGGGCCGTCCGCGAGTCGCGGCCCCCGCTCGTCGACCCCGCGGGCCTCACGGCCGCCGTGCCGGTCGACGTGCAGCAGCCGTACGACGTGCGCGAGGTCATCGCGCGGCTCGTCGACGCGAGCGAGTTCACCGAGTTCAAGCCCGACTACGGCGACACGCTCGTCACCGGGTTCGCGCACCTCGACGGCCACCCGGTCGGCATCGTCGCGAACAACGGCGTGCTGTTCAGCGAATCGGCCATGAAGGGCGCCCATTTCATCGAGCTCTGCGACCAGCGCGGCATCCCGCTGCTGTTCCTGCAGAACATCTCGGGCTTCATGGTCGGGCGCGACGCCGAGGCGGGCGGCATCGCCAAGCACGGCGCGAAGATGGTCACCGCGGTCGCCACGACCCGCGTGCCGAAGCTCACGGTCGTGATCGGCGGTTCCTTCGGCGCCGGCAACTACTCCATGTGCGGGCGCGCGTACTCGCCGCGGTTCCTCTTCATGTGGCCGAACGCGCGCATCTCGGTCATGGGCGGCGAGCAGGCGGCATCCGTCCTCTCCACGGTCAAGGGCGACCAGCTCGCAGTGCGGGGCGAGGAATGGTCGGATGCCGCGGCGGAGGCGTTCAAGGCCCCGATCCGCGAGCAGTACGAGCAGCAGGGCAGCCCCTACCACTCGACCGCGCGGCTCTGGGACGACGGCATCATCGACCCGGCCGACACGCGCACGGTGCTCGCGATGGCGCTCGAGCTCGCCAGCCGCACGCCGTTGCCAGAGCCCGCGTTCGGGCTCTTCCGCATGTGACCCGGCGAATCCGCCGCTGAGCCCTGCCCCCGTGCAAGAGTGTTCCCGTACGCGTCGGCGTGCGCGAAGGGGGATCAGGGCGGAATGCAGCGACCACTGGCCGGGCTGACGGCGAAGCACCTCGCCACCGAACTGACCGCCGGCGTGACGCTCATCGCCATCGCGATCCCGCTCAACATCGGATACGCGCAGATCGCCGGGCTGCCTGCGACCGCTGGCCTCTACGCGCTCATCGTGCCGACCGTCGTGTACGCGCTCGTCGTCTCGTCACGGCAGGTGGTCGCGTCGCCGGATGCCGCGGCCGCGGCCCTCGTCGCGTCCTCGATCGGCGGGCTCGCCGCCGCAGGCAGCGCGGACTACGCGACGCTCGCGCTCGCGCAGGCGATCATCTGCGGCGTCATGTTCGTGCTGCTCGCGGTGTTCAAGCTCGGGTTCCTCGCGAACTTCCTCTCGAAGCCGATCCTCGTCGGATTCGTCGGCGGGCTCGCGCTCGACATCATGGTCAGCCAGATCGCGAAGATGCTCGGCGTCAAGATCGACTCGGGCGGCGAGTTCGTCGACAAGCTCGGCGGGCTCATCACCGGACTGGGCACCACGAACCTCTGGTCGCTGGCCATCTCGGCGGTCTCGGTCGCCGTGCTGCTCGTCGGCAAGCGGTTCCTCGGCGCCGTGCCCTGGGCGCTCGTCGTCCTCGTGCTCACGACCGTGCTGGTGGTCGTCGCGAACCTCGACGACGCCGGGGTCGACGTGCTGGGCGAGGTGCCGGCCGGGCCGCCGGCGCTCACCTGGCCCGTCATCGACTGGACGACCTGGGCCGCCCTCATCCCGTCGGCGATGGCGCTCACGCTCGTGACGACGGCCGAGGGCCTGCTCGTCTCGCGGTCGTACGCCGAGAAGCACCGCTACCCGTTCCACGCGAACCGCGACCTGCTCGCGTTCGGTCTCGCGAACGTCGCCGCGGGTGCGCAGGCCAGCTTCTCGGTCGGCTCCTCGACCTCGCGCACCGCCGCGATGGACCAGGCCGGATCCCGCACGCAGCTGCCTTCGCTCGTGCTCGCGGTCGGCACGCTGCTGCTGCTGCTCTTCGGCACCGCGCTGCTCGCCGACATCCCGTCGCCCGCGATCGGCGCGGTCGTCGGCGTCGCCATCATCCCCCTGCTCGGCATCCGCGAGTTCGCCGACCTCTGGCGCAAGGACCGGTTCGAGTTCGTCGTCGGCGGGGCGTGCTTCCTGGTGACGCTGTTCGTCGGTGCGATCCCGGGCATCCTGGTCGCGTTCGTGCTCGCACTCGTCAATCTCGCCAAGCGGGCTGCGAACCCCGCGATCGACGTGCTCGAGGCCGAGGGCGACCCGGCCGAGTCGCTCCTCGAGGACGCCCCCGCAGGCACGACGACGGCACCGGGCGTCATCGTGCTCCGCCTGGCGGCCCCGCTCTTCTTCGCCAATGGCAGCGTCTTCACGGCGGCCGTCAAGGGCGCCGTCGCCTCGGCCGAGCACGCCGACGGCGGGCCCGTGCGCGAGCTCGTCATCGACATGGAGGCCGTGACCGACATCGACGTGACCGGCGCGGAGGAGTTCGAGGCGCTCAAGGCCTGGCTCGCGTCCGGCGGCGTGCGTCTGTCGTTCAGCCGCATGCGCGATCCCGCGCGACGGCGGCTCGTGCAGCTCGGCCTGCTCGGCGACGAGCGCGTGTTCGACACGAATCGCGCGGCGATCGCGGCGCTCGCGACCGATTCCCCGCAGACCGCCGCGACCGAAGCCGGCACCACCGAGAAGGGCTCTTCGTGAATCAGACCATCGGCGCCATCCTGCCGCTCGCCCTCGGCGTGGCGATCAGCCCGATCCCGATCATCGCGGCGATCCTCATGCTGCTCTCGCCGAAGGCGCGCGTCACGAGCGTGGGATTCCTGCTCGGCTGGCTCGTGGGCATCATCGTGGCGGTCACCGTGTTCACGCTGCTCGCGTCGGTGCTGCCCGAAGAGGATCCCGACGCCTCCAAGCCGATCCAGGGCGTCATCCAGTTGCTGCTGGGTGCGGGCCTGCTCGTGCTCGCCGTCGGGCAGTGGCGCAAGCGCCCGAAGCCCGGCGAGGAGCCGATGCTCCCGAAGTGGATGCAGGCGATCGACAAGGTCACGTTCGTCGGCGCGCTCGGGCTGGGGTTCCTGCTCTCGGCGCTGAATCCGAAGAACCTCATCATGGCCGCCGGAGCCGGTACGGCGATCGGGGCGGCCGCGCTGTCGACGGGCGAGGTCGTCGGCGTGATCGCGATCTACGTGGTCATCGCGGCCAGCACCGTGGCGATCCCGGTGATCGCGTACCTCGTCGCATCGGCGAGGCTGCGGGGGCCGCTCGATGCGCTGCGCGTGTGGCTCGCGCACGAGAACGCGGTCATCATGGCCGTGCTGCTGCTCGTGATCGGCGTCTCGCTGCTCGGCAAGGGCATCGGCAGCTTCTGATCGGGGGCGCTCGCCCGACCTGCGCGAGCGCGGGGTCGTGAGGTGACGGCGCCGCGTCAGGCTCCGGATGCCGCGGCCGCGCGCTCGACGTCGGCGACCGCCTGCTCGACGCCGCCATGCCAGGGCGACCCGTGCCCGGGCAGCACCCATGCGGCCCCGAGGCCCGCGATGCGGTGCAGCGAGGCGAGCGCCTCGGCGGGATCGTCGGTGAACGGCGCCGGCTGCGGGCCGGTCGCGCCCGTCAGCACGTGCCGGGTCGTGAGGCCGTCTCCGACGAACACGGCGTCGACCGCGGGCACGTGGATCGCGATGCTGCCGGGGGAGTGGCCGGGCAGCCCGATCACCACGGGCGAGCCGGGCAGGTCGAGCACGTCGCCGTCGCGCACTGCGACGACCTCGGTGACCGGGGTCGTGCGCAGTCCGTTCTTGCGCATCGCGTACCAGAAGAACTTCGCCGTGGCCCCGAGCTTCATGTGGCCCCATTCGGGCTTGCTGGACTCCTCGCCGCGGGCGCGCGCGGCATCGGCCTCGTGCACGAACACGGGCACGCCGTGGTCGCGGCGCAGGCGTTCGGCGAACCCGATGTGGTCGCTGTCGCCGTGCGTGAGCACGACGCCGCGCACGTCGGCGAGCGAGCGGCCCATGGCCTCGAGCTCGGCGAGGAACTCCTTCCACTGGCCGGCGAGCCCGGCGTCGATCACCGTGACGCCCTCGGGCGTCTCGACGAGGTAGACGGCGACGATGTCGTTGCCGACGCGGTGCAGTGAGGGTGCGAGTCGCATGGGGTGCTCCGGTCTCGGTCTGTTCGGTCTCGGCGGCGGTCTGCCGTCCGGGGTGGCGATGGCTACGATACATAGCTATGATGGCTAACGTCAATAGCCATATCGGACGGGATGTCGCGACGCGCCGGCATCCGCAGTGCATCACCGAAGGAGCCTCCATGCCGACGCCCGACCGAACCTCCCTCGCCGCGATCGTCGAGGCCGGCCGCGATCTGCTCGAGCTCGGCGGAGTCGACGGCCTCACCATGCAGGCCGTCGCCACGCGGGTCGGGGTCCGTGCTCCGTCGCTCTACAAGCGCGTGAGCGGGCGCGATGCCCTCATCGCGCTTGTAGCCGACGCCACGCTCCGCGAACTCGGCGAAGAGGCCGATCTCGCCGCCGAGCGGGCGGGCGCCGACCCTCGGGCGCGCCTCGTCGCACTCGCGCATGCGCTGCGCGCGTTCGCACACCGCAGGCCCGTCGCGTTCCGCATCGTGTTCGCACCGGGCTCCGAACTCCACCTCGACGGCGAGACGTTGCGCGCGTCGAGCGTCGCCGTGCTGGATGCCGCGAGTGACCTCGCTGGCGAGGAGCACGCCCTCGACGCCGCGCGGACCTTCACGGCCTGGGCCAACGGCTTCGTGAGCATGGAGCTCGCGGGGGCGTTCCGCCTCGGCGGCGATGTGGACCGGGCGTTCGAGTTCGGCGTGGATGCGCTGGTCGCCGCCGTCGCGGCGCGAGCCTCCGCCGGGCGGTAGTCGCCGCGCCGCGCGGCCGGGCGCCCTGCGCGCTTGCGATTTCAGTTAGTGATCACTAACATCGATTCCAGTTAGTGCACGCTAACCGATTTCGCTCGGCGTGCATCCTGCAGAGAGGCAGACGACACGCAGATGGGCATCCACTCGGGTACGCAGCCGGGCACGGCCGACGACGGCGCCCGCCCGTTCGAGCGCGTGCTCGTCGCCAACCGCGGCGAGATCGCCGTGCGGGTCATCCGCACGCTGCGCCGCCTCGGCATCCGCTCGATCGCCGTGTTCTCCGACGCCGACGCCGATGCCCCGCACGTGCGCCTCGCCGACGAGGCCGTGCGCATCGGGCCGGCACCGGCCGCGCAGAGCTATCTCGACCCCGCACGACTCGTGGCCGCCGCGCTCGAGTCGGGCGCGCAGGCCGTGCATCCCGGCTACGGGTTCCTCTCCGAGCACGCGGGGTTCGCCCAGGCGTGTCGAGACGCCGGCATCGTCTTCGTCGGCCCGGGCGATGAGGCGCTCGCCGTCATGGGCGACAAGATCCGCGCGAAGGCGCACGTCGCGGCATCCGGCGTCCCGGTCGTGCCCGGCGTCTCCGACGCGGACCTCGACGGCGCCGCCCGCGACGATGCCGCCCTCCTCGCCGCCGGCGAGCGGATCGGATTCCCGCTGCTCGTGAAGCCCTCGGCGGGCGGCGGCGGCAAGGGCATGCAGATCGCCCGCGACGCGTCCGAGCTCGCCGAGGCGATCCCGGCCGCCAGGCGAGTGGCCCGCACCTCGTTCGGCGACGACACGCTCCTGCTCGAGCGCCTCATCGAACGGCCGAGGCACATCGAGGTGCAGGTGCTCGCCGACGCCTTCGGGGCCGTCATCCACCTCGGCGAGCGCGAGTGCTCGTTGCAGCGCCGCCACCAGAAGGTCGTCGAGGAGGCGCCGTCGCCGCTCCTCGACGCGGAAACGCGCGAGCGCATCGGCCGTGCGGCCTGCGACGCGGCCCGCAGCGTCGACTACCTGGGCGCCGGCACGGTCGAGTTTCTGGTCTCGGATGCCGCGCCCGACGAGTTCTTCTTCATCGAGATGAACACCCGGCTGCAGGTCGAGCACCCCGTGACCGAGCTCGTCACGGGCGTCGACCTCGTCGAGCAGCAACTGCGCATCGCCGCCGGGCAGCGGCTCGGCCTCGCCCAGCACGACGTGCGGCTCACGGGCCACGCGATCGAGGCGCGCGTCTACGCCGAGTCGCCAGAGCGAGGTTTCCTGCCCTCGACGGGCGAGCTGCTCGAGTGGCGGCCCGCGACCGGCGACGGCGTACGCGTCGACGCCGGCATCCGCACGGGGCAGGTCATCACCGCCGACTACGACCCCATGCTCGCGAAGGTGATCGCGTTCGGCGCCGACCGTGCAGAGGCGCTCGACCGGCTCGACGCGGCGCTCGCCGAGACCGTCGTGCTGGGCGTCGACACGAACCTCTCGTTCGTGCGGCGGCTGATCGCCGAGCCCGAGGTGCGCGCGGGCGCCCTCGACACGAACCTCATCGGGCGGATGCCGCCCGCCGCCGCCGAGCCGCCGAGCCCCGAGCAGCTGGCCGCCGCGGCATCCGCCGTGCTCGCCCGCGCAGCGGGCGCCGCCGACCGCGCGCGCCGCACGCAGGGTGCCGACGGCCCGGCCGCCTGGACGGATGCCTCGGGCTGGCGCGTGGGCGCCCACCGCACCCCGGCCGTGCTCCTCGCCCCGCGTGACGACCCCGATGCCGTCGTGGTCGCCACCCCCTCCGCTCCCTCCGCCCCCCATGCCGAGCCGGTCGTGCGCATCGCCGCCGACGGCACGGTCTGGGTGCACGACCTCGGGGGCACGACCGCGTTCCTCCAGGTCGATCGCCGTGCCCGCGCGGAGGCCCGTCGCGCACTCGCCGTGCGGGGCGGCGTGGCGCTGAGCCCCGACCTGCGCGCGCCCATGCCCGGCACCGTCACGGCCGTCTTCGTCGCCGACGGCGACCCGGTCGACGCCGGCGACCCGATCATCGCGATCGAGGCCATGAAGATGGAGCACCGCATCACCGCCACCGCGGCCGGAACCGTGCGTCTCGCGGCATCCGTCGGCGACCTGGTCTCGCGCGACCAGCCGGTCGCGCGCATCGAGCCCGCACCTACCGAACCTGCGAGCGACACCATCGACGCAGCATCCGCACCCGCATCCGATCTCCCCGAGACCCGGGAAGCACACGAACAGGAGCCAACGCATGCAGTATGACCTCACCGACGAGGAGCAGCGCCTCTCCGACGACGTCGCCGACTTCGCCGACCGCGTCGTCGCCCCGGCCGCATACGAGTACGACACGCAGCGCCGCCTGCCGATGGAGATCATCGCGCAGATGGGCGACATGGGCCTGTTCGGGCTGCCGTTCCCGAAGGAGGTCGGCGGGCAGGGCAAGACGTACTTCCAGCTGTGCCTCGCCGTCGAGGCGCTCGGCCGGGTCGACCAGTCGATCGGCGTCACGCTCGAGGCGGGCGTCGGGCTCGGCGTCATGCCGGTCTACCGGCACGGCACGTCCGAGCAGCAGGCCGAGTACCTGCCCGATCTCGTCACGGGGCGGGCGCTCGCCGGGTTCGGCCTGACCGAGGCCGGGGCGGGCAGCGATGCCGGCGCCACGGCGACCACGGCCGATCTCGTCGGCGACCAGTGGGTCATCAACGGATCGAAGCAGTTCATCACCAACTCGGGTACGCCCATCACGCGCTTCGTGACGATCACCGCCGTGACGGGGCAGCGTGTGGGCGCCCGCGGCGAGCTCAAGCCCGAGCTCTCGACGATCATCGTGCCGAACGACACCCCGGGCTTCACGGTCGAGCCGGGCTACGACAAGGTCGGCTGGCACACCTCCGACACGCACCCCCTCACGCTGCGCGATGTGCGCGTGCCCGCGTCGAACCTGCTCGGCGAGCGGGGCCGCGGCTACGCGAACTTCCTGCGCACGCTCAACGAGGGTCGCGTCGCGTTCGCGGCGCTCGCGACGGGCGCCGCCCAGGGCTGCCTCGAAGAGGCCATGCGCTACGCGAACGAGCGTCGCGTGTTCGGCACGAGCATCGGCTCGAACCAGCACATCGCGTTCAAGATCGCGCGCATGCAGGCCCGTGTGCACCAGGCGCGGCTCGCCTGGCACGACGCGGCGCGCAAGCTCGATGCGGGCAAGCCCTTCACACTGGAGGCATCCATCGCCAAGATGGTGTGCGGGGAGGCGGCCATGGACAACGCACGCGACGCGACGCAGATCTTCGGCGGCTACGGCTTCATGAACGAGAACGCCGTGGCCCGCCACTACCGCGACTCGAAGATCCTCGAGATCGGCGAGGGCACCACCGAGGTGCAGCTCATGATCATCACGCGCGAGCTCGGCATCGGCGCCGAGCAGCTCGTGCCGACCGCATAGGAGCACACGATGACGGATGCCGCGAGGGACGCCGTGCCGACGCCCGGGCCCGGACAGGGCGGCGGCGACCGGCCGGAGCTGCGCGAGGTCGTGCAGCGCGGGCTCTGGTTCGAGGAGTTCGAGGAGGGCGTGCGCTACCTGCACCGCCCGGGCCGCACGGTGACCGAGGCCGACAACGTGCTCTTCACGACGCTCACGATGAACCCGCAGCCGCTGCACCTCGACGCGGCGTTCGCGGCGACGCAGCCGTTCGGCCGCATCCTCGTGAACTCGCTCTTCACCCTCTCGACGCTGGTCGGGCAGTCGGTCGGGCAGCTCACGCTCGGTACGCTCGTGGCCAACCTCGGGTTCGGCGAGGTCGCGTTCCCGCATCCGGTGTTCGTGGGCGACACGCTCTCGGGCGAGTCCGTGGTGGTGTCCAAGCGCCTCTCGTCGTCCAGGCCGGGCGAGGGCGTCGTCGTACTCGCGCACACCGCGCGCAACCAGCACGGCGTCGTGGTCGCGACGGCATCGCGCACGATGCTCGTGCACACACGTGCGGCGGGCGAGCTCGCGGCGACCGGCCCGGCGGCGACCGAGGGGGCGAACGGATGACCCGGCCGCCCTTCCGGTTCGGGCCGGCGCTGCTCTTCTGCCCGGGCGACCGCCCCGACCGCTTCGCGAAGGCCTTCGAGCGCGCCGACGCCGTGATCCTCGACCTCGAGGATGCGGTGGCCCCTGCGGCGAGGGACGATGCGCGGCGCGCGGTCGCGGCATCCGACCTCGATCCCGAACGCGTGATCGTGCGCGTGAACCCGGCTTCGAGCGATGCATTCGCGGCCGATCTCGCCATGCTCGCCGACACCGGGTACCGCACGGTCATGCTCGCCAAGTGCGAGGGCACCGCCGACCTCGTCGAGCTCGAGCCGTTCGAGGTGATCGCGCTGTGCGAGACGGCCCGCGGCGTGCTCGCGGCCGAGGCCGTCGCCGCCCTGCCGAACGTGTCGGCGCTCATGTGGGGTGCCGAAGACCTCGTCGCCTCGCTCGGAGGCTCGTCGAGCAGGCATGACGACGGGGGTCGTCGAGGCGAGTATCGAGGCGTGCCCGCCTACGCCCGTGCGCACGTGCAGCTCGCGGCCGCCGCGCACGGCGCTGCCGCGATCGATGCCGTCCACCTCGACATCGCCGACCTCGAGGGCCTCGGCGAAGAGGCCCGCGACGCCGCCGCGCTCGGGTTCGCGGCCACCGCATGCATCCACCCGTCGCAGGTCGAGGTCGTCAGAGAGGCGTACCGTCCGGGCGCCGAGCAGCTCGAGTGGGCTCGTGCGGTGCTCGCCGCCGGGAGCGGCGAGCAGGGGGTCTTCGCGTTCCGCGGAACCATGGTCGACGAGCCGGTGCTGCGCCAGGCGGAGGCCGTCGTGCGCCGCGCCGCGGCCGCCTCCGGAAGCTGACGCGGCATCCGATCCGATCGGGGTCGGGCTCCGAATCATACGTACGGAGGCATCGCATGTCATCCGTTCGGGGGACTCGCCGAAACGATTGGGTAACGGTTCACCCGAAGTTCCCCGGAAACACGCGGAAGTCAACGTATTCTCATTTCAATCCTGGGGAGGAGGAGAAGTGGCGAGACGGCACTTGGCAGGGGGGCGCGACACGCACCGTGGATCCGATCACGGCGCAGCGGTCGCGACCGCGGAACGCGATGCATTCCAGCACGCGGATGCGAGCGGCACGGCGCTCATCGACGAGCCCCGCACGCCCGCGCACCGCGCGGAGGTCGTGTCGAGCAACACGTTCTCCGGGCCCATCTACGTTCCGCTCCGAGCGCGGCTTGGCGACACCGACATGAGCGTGCACCGGCTCGCGATCGGGGGCAGCACGTTCGGCTGGACCCTCGGCTCCGAAGACGCGTTCGCAGTGCTCGACCGGTTCGCCGGAACCGGCGGCGACCTCGTCGACACGGCCGACAGCTACGCAGCCGGCCGCAGCGAGTCGATCATCGGCGCGTGGATGGCCTCGCGCGGCTCGCGCGACCGCATGCACGTCATGACCAAGGTCGGCCGCAACCAGGACCTCCCGGGGCTCGCTCCCGTGACCATCCGCGCCGCGGTCGACGCGAGCCTGCAGCGGCTCGGCACCGACCGCATCGACGTGCTGTTCCTCCACGGTGAGGACACCGACATCCCGCTCGAGGAGTCCCTCGGAGCGGTCGGCGCCCTCGTCGACGCGGGCAAGGTGCGCGCCGTCGGCGCGAGCGACTTCGGACCGGAGCGCCTCATCGAGGCGCGGGTGCTCGCCGCGAACGGGCTTCCCAGGTTCCAGGCGCTCACCACGCGGTACAGCCTCATGGAACGCCGTGGATTCGAGGGCGCGACCGAGCTCGTCGCGCACGCGCAGGGGCTCGCGGTCATGCCGTACTTCGCGCTCGCGAACGGGTTCCTCGCCGGAGGCATCCGTCGCCGAAGCGACGTCCGTCACGACGCACGAGGCGAGCGCGCGGCCGCGCACCTCGGCAGGCGCGGACAGCGCGTGCTCGCCGCCCTCGACCAGATCGCCGACGTCCACGGTGTCGCACCCGCGACGATCGCACTGGCCTGGCTCCTCGCGAAGCCCGGCGTGGTCGCACCCGTCGTGAGCGCGACGACCGCCGATCAGGTCGACGCGCTCATCGCCGCGGCATCCGTCGAACTGCACCGTTCCGAACTCGTCGAACTCGACCGCGCCTCGCACTGACGGGCCTCGCACTGACGGGCCTCGCGCACGTCGGCAGGCGGTCGGCGCGGGTCGCCGAGCGAATGGACACATGGTGGCCTAGGCTGGAACGGATGAACACCGGCGCCGTCGACCTCCCCCTCGGCACTGCCGAACTCTCCTTCACGGCTGCCGGCGACGCGCTCGTACGGCGGAGCATCCTGCCGTCGGGCGTTCGCGTGCTCACCGAGCACATGCCGGGCAGCCGCAGCGCGACCATCGGGTTCTGGGTCGCGGTCGGGTCGCGCGACGAGACCGCCGCAGATCCGGCGCACCCGGCCACCTTCGGATCGACGCACTTCCTCGAGCACCTGCTCTTCAAGGGCACCCCCTCGCGGACCGCACTCGACATCGCGATCTCCTTCGACGCCGTCGGCGGCGAGCACAACGCGCTCACCGCGAAGGAGTACACGTGCTACTACGCCAAGGTGCAGGACCGAGACCTGCCGATGGCGGTCGACGTGCTCTCCGACATGTTCACGTCGTCGCTGCTCGACCCCGCCGAGTTCGACAACGAGCGCGGCGTGATCCTCGAGGAGCTCTCGATGGCGGGCGACGATCCCGGTGACGTCGCGAACGAGCGCTTCTTCGAGGCGGTGCTCGGTGAGCACCCGCTCGGGCGCCCGATCGGCGGCAGCCCCGACACGATCAACCAGGCGACGCGCGAGGCCGTCTTCGAGCACTACGCCGCCAACTACCGGCCGAACGACCTCGTCGTCACTGCCGCAGGCGCAGTCGACCACGACGAGCTCGTCGCGGCACTGCAGGTCTCGCTGACCGCCGGCGGATGGGATCTCTCGATCGAGGCCGTCCCGGTCGAGCGCCGGGCGGCGAAGGCCGGGGTGCTCGCCCCGCCCCGCGAACTCACGGTGGTGCAGCGCCCCATCGAACAGGTCAATCTCATGCTCGGCGCGCAGGGACTCGTCGCGACCGACGAGCGCCGCTCCGTCATGAGCGTGCTCAACACGGTGTTCGGCTCCGGCATGTCGTCGCGCCTCTTCCAAGAGGTGCGCGAGCGGCGCGGGCTCGCCTACGCGGTGTACTCCTTCGCGCCCGCCTACTCCGATGCCGGGCTCTTCGGCATGTACGCCGGATGCGCGCCGACGAAGGCGCCCACGGTCGCCGAACTCATGCGCTCCGAACTCGCACGCCTCGCGAGCGACGGCATCACGCCCGAAGAGCTGCGCCGCGCCTCGGGGCAGCTCGCCGGGGCATCCGCCCTCGCCCTCGAAGACTCCGATACGCGGATGTCCCGCCTCGGCCGCGCCGAGCTCACGCTCGGCGAGTTCGTCGACCTCGACGAGGCGCTGCGACGCATCGCCAGGGTCACGGCCGACGACGTGCGCGCGCTCGCAGCCGACCTCGCGTCCCGTCCGTTCTCGCTCGTCGCGGTCGGCGCCGCCGACGAAGGCGACTTCGCGAACACGATCGACCTTCCACCGACCTCCGACGCCGCCTAAGGCCGCCGACCCGACCAGCACAGGAAGCGCATCGTGCCACACCACCTCTACCTCGTACGCCACGGCGAACAGCTCGACGCCGAGCACGGCCTGCAGGACGGCCCGCTGTCGCCCCGCGGACGCCGCCAGGCCGAGCTGCTGGCCGAGCGTCTCGGCGGCATCCCGTTCGACAACGCCTGGCACTCGCCGCTGCAGCGCGCGACCGAGACCGCCGAGATCATCGCGGCCAAGATGCCCTCCCTCTCGCCCGAGCCGTCGGCCCTGCTGTTCGACTGCATCCCCTCGGGCCCGGCCCCCTCGACGCCCAAGGCCTACGACGCGTTCTTCGGCTCGGTGACCGAGGCCGAGATCGAGGCCGGCACCGCCCAGATGGAGGACGCGGCGGCCGAGTTCCTCCGATCGCACCGCGACGACCGCCACGACCTGCTCATCACGCACAACTTCGTGATCGGGTGGTTCGTGCGCGAGGCACTGGGTGCGCCCGACTGGCGTTGGGTCTCCATCAACCAGGCGAACTGCGGTCTCACGGTGCTCACCCAGAAGTCCGGCCGCCCCTGGAACCTCGCCGTGCACAACGACCTCGCGCACCTGCCGTTCGAGCTGCGCACGGGCCTGCCCGAGGCGTTCGCGGTCTGAGGCGTTCGCGGTCTGAGGCGCGGTTCAGCCGCTCAGTCGGACAGTCGCTTGGCGAACCAGGTCGTCGCGTTGGGGTTGTCGTTGTACGGCGCGATCTCGACGAATCCGCTCGAGCGGTAGAGGCCGCCTGCGGCCGCGAGGCTCGCGTTCGTGTCGAGCACGAGTTCCTCGGCACCGAAGCCGCGGGCGCGACGTTCGAGCTCCACGAGCAGGGCGCGTCCGGCTCCACGGCCGCGCGCGGCATCCGTCAGCCAGAGGTGCTTGACCTCGTAGCGCACGAGTCCGGTCGCCGGGTCGGCATCGATGCGTCGGATGCCGCCGCAGCCGATGCCCGTCGGCCCCGCGACATCCGGTGCCGCATCGTCGACGATGAGGAACACGCCCTCGGGCGGGGTGAACGCCGCGTCGACGGGAAAGGTCGGGCGGTACTCGCCCTGCTCGACCGGGAACCCGGCAGCACGCTCGGCGAAGTACGCCTCGAGCATGCCGTGTGCCTCTGCGCCGCTGACCGGCACCGCTCGGAACTGCATGCAGGCCAGCCTAATCGGCGCTTGCTAGGGTGAAGCACGTGACGATACGGGTCGCCGTGGCCGGGGCCACGGGCAAGATGGGCAAGCTGGCACTCTCACTCGTCGAGGGGGCGGACGACCTCGAACTGCACGCGGCGCTGTCGTCGAAGTCCGAGCTCGACGAGATGCTCGGCGCCGATGTCGTGCTCGACGTCACGCACCCCGCCGCGAGTGCGGGCATCGTCGAGTTCGCGACGGGCGCCGGAATCCCGATCGTCGTCGGCACCTCGGGCTGGTCGGCCGACCGCATCGCCGAGATCGAGCGCTTCGTGCGCGGCCACGACGAGGCCGGCGCGGTGCTCTTCATCCCGAACTTCTCGATCGGCAGCACGCTCGGCACCGCGTTCGCCGCACTCGCTGCGCCCTGGTTCGACTCGATCGAGATCGTCGAGGCGCACCACGCGGGCAAGGTCGACTCGCCTTCGGGCACCGCGGTGCGCACGGCCGAGCTCATCGGCGAGGCGCGCGCAGCCGCCGGCCCGGTCGAGGCGCCGCACGCCGACCAGCGCGCTCGCGGGCAGCTCGTGTCCGGCGTGCCGGTGCACAGCCTGCGGATGTCGGGGCTGCTCGCCGAGCAGCGCGTCGTGCTCGGCGGCGACGGCGAGACGCTCACGATCGCCCACTCGACCCTGTCGCCGAGCTCGTACGAGGCCGGCATCCTGCTCGCCCTGCGCCGCGCGCCAGAGGCGACCGGCGTTACCGTCGGCCTCGGGGCCCTGCTCGGGCTCGAGCTGCCCGCCGCCGTGGCGACGGCAGAGACCGCGGCTTCGGCCGCGACATCCGCCGAATGACCTCCATGACGAACGGATGCCGCGCATGAGCGCCAAGATCGGCGCCATCTCGATGGCCGTGCTGCTCGCGGTCTACGTGGCCCTCGTCGGATGGCGCGCCGTGCAGTTCGTGGCGACCGGCGAGCCGATCGCGATCGTCATGGGCATCGCGCTCATCGTGCTGCCGATCATCGCGGCATGGGCGATCTGGCGCGAGGTCTCGTTCGGCATCCGCTCGCAACGGCTCGTGAAGACGCTCGAAGCCGAAGGGGCGACCGATCTCGGCATCGACACCACCCCGAGCGGGCGCGCCGATCGGGCATCGGCCGACGCAGAGTTCGGCCGGTTCCGCACCGAGGCCGAGGCGGAGCCCGATTCATGGCGCGCGTGGATGCGGCTCGGCATGGCCTACGACGCCGCGGGCGATCGCCGTCGCGCGCGACGTGCGGTGCGGAAGGCTATCGACCTCGAGCGGGCGCGCTGAGCATCGCGTCGATCGCGGACTCGACGGTCTCGTGCGCGAACGCGAATCCGTCGTCGGAGAGGCGCTGCGGCACCACCTTCGCGCTCGCGAGCAGCAGGTCGTCGGCCGCCTGACCCAACGCCATGCCGAGCACCCGCTCGGGCACGGCGAGCGAGTACGGGCGGTGCATCTGCCGCGCCATGGCGCTCATCACCCGGTCGGCCGTCGCGGGCGTCGGCCCGACGAGGTTGACCGGCCCCACGATCGACGAGTCGAGCAGGTGCACGATCGCCGACACCTCGTCGTCGAGCGCGACCCACGGCCAGTGCTGTCCGCCGGTGCCGAGACGCGTCGAGACGCCGAGCTTCGTCATCAGGCCCACGGGCTTCATCGCACCGCCCTGCCCGATCACGAGGCCCGTGCGCAGGTTCACGGTGCGCGTCTCGTGCGGGGCGAGCGCCGCCGCCTTCTCCCAGCGTTCGACGATGTCGGCGAGGAAGCCGTTGCCGGCTGGGGAGGCCTCGGTGAGCAGCTCGCCCGGTCGGTTGCCGTAGTAGCCCACGGCGGAGCCGCTCAGGAAGACCGCCGGGGGAGTGCGGGCCTTGCGCATCGCGTCGGCGAGCGTGCGCGTCGCGCTCACCCGGGACTCCAGGATCTCGCCGCGGTACGACTTCGTCCACGGCAGGTGCGAGAGCGAGGCCCCCGACAGGTTGATCACGGCATCGACGCGATCCATGATCGTGAAGTCGATGATGCCCGCCGCAGGCGACCAGGTCACCTCGTCTGGCGAGGTCGTGCGTCGGCGCACCAGCCGGAGCACGTCGTGACCGTCGGCGACGAGGCGCTCGACGAGAGCCGTGCCGATGAAGCCGGATGCTCCGGCGATCAGGACCCGCACGTCAGGCGAGTTCGGCTTCGATCGTGATCGGGATGCCGGTGAGGGCCTTGGAGATCGGGCAGTTCGCCTTGGCATCGTCGGCGAACGCCTCGAACTCCGCCTCGGTGAGGCCCGGAACGCGTGCGCTCACGAGCAGGTGGCTGCCGAGCACGCCGCGACCGGCCTCGAACGTGACGGCCGCGGTCGTCTGGATCGATTCGGGCGCGTGCCCCGCCTCGGTCAGCGCGTGCGCGAGCGCCATCGAGTAGCACGACGAGTGCGCGGCGCCCAGGAGCTCTTCGGGGTTCGTGGTGCCGGCCTCGCCCGCTGAACGGGCGCGCCAGTTCACGGGAAACTCGGCGACCCCTGAGGAGTCGAGCTTCGTCGTGCCCGAACCATCGGCGAGCGTGCCGGTCCAGACGGTGGTCGATTCACTCGTGACGGCCATGGGTCCTCCTCGTCGAGCCGGAGTTCTCAGCCTAGCCCGGGACGCTCGCCGAGCGGCATGGCGAACCGCCGACGTGCGTCGGCCCGCGGGTCGTCGGTCGTTCGCGGCGGCCGGTCCGCGGCGGTCGGTCAGGCCCGCTGCACGAGGCGCGCGCGCACGAGCAGCAGGTAGATCTGGCATCCGAGGCAGTAGTCGAACACGGCGTTCAGGAACGCGGCGATGAACGCGAAGCCCGCCGCGATCGCTACCGCGTACTCGACACCGAACAACCCGAGCACGACGCCGACGATCGTCACGATGAAGCCCACGAGCTGCGCGAAGGTCGGCGGGCGCGGGTCCTCGAGCTCGGTCGGCGGCGCGAGGCGCGGCCGCACGAACGTGCGGAAGATCACGCCGAACGGATGCCGCTTCACCCCCGCGACCGCGCCCCAGAGGAAGAGCGCGGAGAGCGCGGTGAGCAGCGCCCAGGCGGTCACGTCGAGGCCGGCGACCGACAATACGACGACGGCGAGCAGCAGCACGGCGGTGATCGCCGCCGAGAACCGCGGTGCGCGCGGGTCGATACCGGAGGGGGCCTCCGACGTGGGCGCGGTGGTGGATTCAGGATGCGACATGGGGGCTCCCGATGAGGGTCTCGAGTTGGGTGCGCACGGCCGCGAGTCGCGGCACGCCGCCGATGCGCGCCGTGGTTGTGCCGTCGGCGCGCAGGATCAGGGTGGTCGGCGTCTGCCGCACGTGGAAGCGGTCGGCGAGGTCGGCGCGATGCGTGAGGTCGATCTCGACGTGGCGCACGCCCGCGTAGTCGTCGGCGATCTCGCCGAGCTGCCGTGCGGTCGCGGGGCAGCGGCTGCAGTACTCGGTCGAGAACTGCACGAGCGTCGCGTCGGCGCCGAGGTCGGCGTCGACCAGGCCCAGCGCCGCAGCCGACGAGCTGCGGGCGGCGGCGGCGGCGGCGTTCGCCACGACCGGCCCGGTGGCCTGACCTGCCGACGCCGGCACGGCGCGGACGCGCCCGGTGCGGGCCTTCCACGCGAGGCCCACGACGGTGGCGAGCGCGGGCAGGCCGAGGCCCGCGATGAGCGCCGCCTGCCAGTCCATGCGCCAAGGGTACGAGCGCGCTCGCGCGGCGGGTCGAGTGTGACGAGGCATGACGGGCGGCGGGCGACGGGCGACGGGCGGCGGGCGGCGTCGACGCACGACGGACGACGGATGCCGCGACGGCCCGCCGTGCGCACGACGCCGCCACGCGGCATCCGCTCGTCGAATGCCCTGTGTCGCGGCCCCGACGGCCTCGGCCCGGGTTAGCATCGATGCGATGTCCGAGACGCTCAGCACCCCGTACGAAGACCTCCTGCGCGACGTGCTCGAGCACGGCACGCGCAAGACCGACCGCACCGGCACGGGCACCACGAGCGTGTTCGGGCGGCAGTTGCGGTTCGACCTCTCGCAGGGATTCCCGCTCGTGACCACCAAGCGCGTGCACTTCAAGTCGATCGCGTACGAGCTGCTCTGGTTCCTCCGGGGCGAGTCGAACGTCGGCTGGCTGCGCGAGCACGGCGTGACCATCTGGGACGAGTGGGCCGACGCCGACGGCGAGCTCGGCCCCGTCTACGGCGTGCAGTGGCGCTCGTGGCCGACCGAGAACGGCGAGACGATCGACCAGATCGCCGAGGTCGTCGAGCAGATCCGCACGAACCCCGACTCGCGCAGGCTCATCGTGTCGGCGTGGAACCCGGCCGACATCCCCGAGATGGCGCTCGCGCCCTGCCACGCGGTGTTCCAGTTCTACGTCGCCGACGGCAAGCTGTCGTGCCAGCTCTACCAGCGCAGCGCCGACCTGTTCCTCGGTGTGCCGTTCAACATCGCCTCGTACGCGCTGCTCACCCACATGGTCGCCGCGCAGACCGGCCTCGAGGTCGGCGACTTCGTCTGGACCGGCGGCGACTGCCACATCTACGACAACCACGTCGAGCAGGTGCGGCTCCAGCTCGAACGCGAGCCGTTCGCGCCGCCGACGCTGCGCCTGACGCGTACGCCCGACTCGATCTTCGACTACGAGTACGACGACTTCGAGGTCGTGGGCTACGAGCACCACCCCGCGATCCGCGGCGCCGTCGCCGTATGAGCGGAGCGGATGCCGCGGGCGGGCCGCTCCCGGCCGATGCCGTCGACCCGGCTCGCGCGGCCGACACGGTCGTCGCACCGGAGGCGCCGCGTCCGGCGATCGGGCTCGTCTGGGCCGAGGCCGAGGGCGGCGTCATCGGCCGCGACGGCGGCATGCCCTGGCATGTGCCCGAGGACCTCGCGCACTTCAAGGCCGTGACGCTCGGCGCCCCGGTCGTCATGGGCCGCAAGACGTGGGACTCGCTGAACCCGCGTTACCGGCCGCTGCCCGGCCGCCGCAACCTCGTGGTGACCCGACAGCCCGACTGGGCCGCCGACGGTGCGGTCGCCGCGGCCTCCGTCGAGGAGGCCCTCGTCCTCGCCGGGCAGGTCGACCGGGTCTGGGTGATCGGCGGATCCGAGCTGTTCGCGCTCGCGCTGCCGCTCGCCGATCGACTCGAGGTCACCGAGCTGCGGCACGCAGACAACTCCTTCGCGCCGCTCGACGACGACGTGCTCGCGCCGAGCATCGGGCCCGGATTCGCGGCCGCCCGGGGCGACGAGCAGACCTCGGCCACCGGCATCCGGTACCGCTTCGTCACCTACACCCGCGCCAGCGACTGACCCGGCCCCGGCCCCACTGGCGTCTGGGCACCAACTCGCCCCAGCAAGCGCCTGCCGCGTCACCCTCGCACCAGACGCATTCGCCGAATGTCGGATCCGCGCGGCGGCGCGCCGCCAACTGGCGACGACCTCCGGCGCGGCGCCCGTGAGGGGCGACATTCGGCGAATGCAGGGCCAGGCGGGCTCGTCCTCCACAGGCGGCGATCGCCGGCGTTGCGTGCACCATGGCCCTCAGCCGGCGTTCTCGGCGGTGAGCTCGCGCAGAGTGGCGCAATGCGCATGGAAGCTCTCGCCGTGTTCGACGGCCTGCCCATCCGACGCACGGCAGAGCTGTACCGAGCCGGTTGGACGGCGTACGACCTCGCCGGTGCCGTCGACGCACGAGAGGTCGAACGGGTGCGGCAGGGCGTGTTCGCGTTGCCGGGCACCGATGCCGAGGTCGTCGAGGCCGCGCGCCACGGCGGAATGCTGAGCTGTCTCTCGGCGGCCCGCCGTCTCGGACTGTGGGTCCTCGATGACGGGCTGCTCCATGTCGCCGTGGGCGCCCGAGCGCGCGTGCACCGGCACGCGGGATGTACATGCGAGACGCATCGCGTCCGCAGCGCCCGACTCGGCGCGTGTGCCCCGCTCGAGCACGCGCTTGGCCAGATCTTCGTGTGTCGTGGTGCGGAGGATTTCTTCGTGGCCGTCGAATCCGCATTGCGCCTCGGCATGCTCGGCGACGCGGCGCTTCGTCGGCTCCGCCTCGCGGTCCCGGCCGCCGCCCGGAGCGTGATCGATCTCGCGCGCGCGGACGCCGACAGCGGGTTGGAGTCGATCCTGCGTTTCCGGCTGCTTCCGTACGGCATCGAATTGCAGAGCCAGGTCGAGGTGCCCGGTGTGGGCCTGGTCGATTTCGTGCTCGGCGATCGACTCATCCTGGAGGTCGACGGCCGGGTGAATCACGACGGGCCATCGATGCGTCACAAGGACCTGCGCCGGGATGCCGCCGCGGCGGCACTCGGGTTCGAGACGCTCAGGTTCGACTACGCCCTCATCATCCACGACTGGCCGCTGGTGGTCGCTGCGATCCTCGCCAGACACGAGTCCCGCCTGGTCGACGGCGGGGCTCGACGCGCCTGACCGCGCAGTCGACGGATGTCGGATGCAGGCGCCGGCGCGCCGGTGCGACGCCTGCCAATTGCGCGTGTCGCCCGCGGCATCCGACATTCGGCGAATGTCACGGGGTGGAACCGGGCGGATCGGGGGCCGCTCGACCCGATACCCTTGAGGGCGTGACTCAGGAAAACCCCTTCGGACAGGTACTCGTCGCGCTCGTCACGCCGTTCACGGCTGACGGCGAGGTCGATTGGCCCGGGGTCGAGAAGCACATCGACCACCTCATCGAGGGCGGTGCCGACGGCATCGTCGTGACGGGCACCACGGGCGAGACGAGCACGCTCACCGACCCCGAGAAGATCCGCCTCGTCGAGGTGGGCAAAGACGTGGCCGCCGGTCGCGCGAAGATCATCACGGGCGGCGGCTCGAACGAGACCGCGCACGCGATCGAGCTCTACAAGCACTCCGAGCAGGCCGGCGCCGACGGCATCATGATCGTCACGCCGTACTACAACAAGCCCACCCAGGCGGGCATCCTCACGCACTTCCGCATGGTCGCCGACGCGACCGACCTGCCCGTGATCCTCTACGACATCCCGGGCCGCACCGGTGTGCCGATCAAGTACGAGACGATCCTGCGCCTCGCCAAGCACCCGAACATCCTGGCCGTGAAAGACGCCAAGGGCGACTTCTCCGAGGTCAGCCGGGTGCTCAACCAGACCGACCTCATGTACTTCTCGGGCGACGACGCCAACGCGCTGCCGCACCTCTCGATCGGGGCGACCGGCCTCATCGGCGTGACGGCGAACATCGCCCCCGCGCCGTACCGCACCATCGTCGACGCCGTGAACCGCGGCGACCTCGCCGCCGCGACCGCCGCGCACCAGCAGCTCGAACCGCTCGTGCGCGCCGTCATGACGCACGTGCCCGGAACCGTCGCGGCGAAGTACATCCTGCACGGCCTCGGCCGCATCTCGAGCCCGCGGGTGCGCCTGCCGCTCGTCGGTCCCGAAGAGTGGGAGGCCGCGCTCATCGAAGACGAGATCGACCACGTGCGCGGCATCCCGGGCGTCGACTTCCGCAACTTCCGACCCGACCGCAACGCCGCCGCAGGCGGCGCGCTGCCGAAGGTCGCAGGCACCACCCGCTAGACGAGCGGATGTCGCGACGCGCCGCCGTGCGCGCCGACCTCCGCCCCGAGACATCCGCCGGTCACAGGGCCGGCACCGAACTGAACACCGAACGTGAAGGAGGGCACATGCCCGACGTCATCATCGAACCGAGCCCGCTCGACGCGGGAACGCTTCGCATCATCCCCATCGGCGGCCTCGGCGAGGTCGGCCGCAACATGACGAGCTACGAGATCGACGGCAAGATCCTCATCGTCGACTGCGGCGTGCTCTTCCCCGAGGAGCACCAGCCGGGCGTGGACCTGATCCTGCCCGACTTCGGGTTCCTCAGGGAGCGCCTCGACGACATCGTCGGCGTCGTGCTCACGCACGGCCACGAAGACCACATCGGCGGCGTGCCGTACCTGCTGCGCCTGCGCGCCGACATCCCCCTGATCGGATCGCAGCTGACGCTCGCGCTCGTCGAGGCGAAGCTCAAGGAGCACCGCATCAAGCCGTACAGCCTGACGGTGCGCGAGGGTCAGGACGAGCAGATCGGCCCGTTCGACCTCGAGTTCATCGCGGTCAACCACTCGATCCCCGACGCGCTCGCCGTCGCGATCCACACCGACGCCGGCACCGTGCTCGCCACCGGCGACTTCAAGATGGACCAGCTGCCGCTCGACGGCCGGCTCACCGACCTGCGCGAGTTCGCCCGCCTCGGTGAGGAGGGCGTCGACCTGTTCATGGTCGATTCCACCAACGCGGACGTCCCGGGCTTCACGCCCCTCGAACGCGCCATCGGACCCGTGCTCGACGAGGTCATCGCGCGGGCTCCCCGCCGGGTGATCGTGGCCAGCTTCTCGAGCCACGTGCACCGGGTGCAGCAGGTGCTCGACGCCGCGCACCAGAACGGACGCCGCGTGGCGCTCCTCGGCCGCAGCATGGTGCGCAACATGACCATCGCGGCCGAGCTCGGCTATCTCAAGGTGCCCGAGGGCGTGCTCGTCGACTACAAGAAGGCCGGCGACATCCCCGACGACAAGATCGTCTACATGTCGACGGGGTCGCAGGGCGAGCCGATGGCGGTGCTGAGCCGCATGGCCAACCGCGACCACCAGATCGAGGTCGGCGAGGGCGACACGGTCATCCTCGCCTCGAGCCAGATCCCGGGCAACGAGAACGCGATCTACCGCGTGATCGACGGCCTCACCAAGCTCGGCGCGAACGTCGTGCACAAGGGCAACGCCAAGGTGCACGTCTCGGGCCACGCGGCCGCGGGCGAGCTCCTCTACTGCTACAACATCCTGAAGCCGAGGAACGTGCTGCCGATCCACGGCGAGTACCGGCACCTGTTCGCGAACGCGAAGCTCGCGCAGGACACGGGCATCCCCGAGGCGAACACGTTCATCGGCGAGAACGGCACGGTCTACGACCTGCGCGACGGCGACATGCGCGTGGTCGGCCAGCTCGACCTCGGCTTCGTCTACGTCGACGGCTCGACCGTCGGCGAGATCACCGACGCCGACCTCAAGGACCGTCGCATCCTGGGCGAAGAGGGCTTCATCTCGGTCATCGTCGTGGTGGATGCCACGACGGGCCGCATCATCGTCGGCCCCGAGATCCACGCCCGCGGGTTCGCCGAAGACGATTCCGTGTTCGAGGACGTGAAGCCGAAGATCTCCGCGGCGCTGCTCGAGGCCGCGCAGAGCGGCGTGCGCGATTCGCACGCGCTCCAGCAGATCGTGCGCCGCACGGTGGGCACCTGGGTGAACCGCCGTCTGCGTCGGCGCCCGATGCTCGTGCCGCTCGTCATCGAGGCGTAGCCGAGACCGTCGCGCGGAGCACCGAGGCGTCGCGCGCGCCGCATGTGCAGTTCGGGGGCGGGCCGGGACATCCCCGACCCGCCCCTGAATCATCCCCGAGACGGATTCCGTCGGCGGCATGCGCGCCGATAGCATCGGGCGACCCTTCCGAACCCTACCGATGGAGGCGCAGCCGTGGGCGTCTGGCGCAAGTGGATCTTCCCGATCCTCCGCATGGTCCTGGTGGCGGCGATCGCCGTCGCACTCGTGAAGCTCGCGTTCTTCCCCGACGCCCCGCAGTCCGAGTCTTCGCTGCAACCCACGGGCACGATCGAGGAGCCCCAGGTACAGGTCGCCCGCGCCTCGATCCGCAACGACGTGGTGCTCGCGGGCACGGTGTCTCCCGATCCGGCGATCGCCGTCAAGGCGACGGCGAACGGCACCGTCGACGAGGTGTTCGCCAAGCCCGGCCAGCAGGTGGGGGCGGGCGACGTGCTCTTCGACGTGAAGGTCGAAGACGAGCCGGTCGAGAAGACCACGACGGGGCCCGACGGGCAGCCGATCGTGACGATGGGCGAGCCGACCCACCACTTCGAGCAGGTGCTCGCCCCGATCGCGGGCACGCTGACGGGGTTCGACGTGCTGCCCGAGCAGCCGGTGACCGTCGGACAGGCCGCGGGCCGGGTCGCGCCGCCCTCGTTCCAGGTCACCGCTCCGCTCAGCCCCGAGCAGCAGTACCGGCTCACGCAGCTCCCGGCCGAGGCCGAGGTGGTCATCGCGGGCGGCCCCGTGCCGTTCGCGTGCACGGGGCTCACGATCACGACGACGGATGCCGCGGCATCCGGTGATGCCGATGACACCGCCGGTGCAGGCGCGAGTTCGAGTGCGGGCGCGACCGTGCGGTGCGCCGTGCCCGGTGACGTGAAGGTCTTCTCGGGCCTCACCGCGCAGGTGACGATCGCCGCCGGGAGCGCCGACGACGTGCTGACGGTGCCGACGACCGCGGTCGAGGGCGGTTCGGAGTCAGGAGTCGTGTGGCTGGTGGGCGACGACGGCGAGGGCGCCGAGCACCCGGTGAAGCTGGGCCTGACCGACGGGGCGAACGTCGAGATCGTCGAGGGACTCGCCGAGGGCGACGCCGTACTGCAGTTCGTGCCGGGGGCGCCGGCGCAGCCCGACTGCTCGATCGACCCGATGGCCTGCAACGACCTGGTGATGGGCGCCGGCAAGTGACGTTGATCAGCCTCGAGGCGGTCGGTCGCACGGTCGAGTTGCCCGATGCGCCGCCGCTCCAGATCCTCTCGGCGGTCGATCTCGTGATCGACGACGGCGACCGGGTGTCGGTCGTCGGGCGGTCGGGCTCGGGCAAGTCGACGCTGCTGAACCTGTTGGGCCTGCTCGATCGGCCGACGCAGGGCGAGATCCGCTTCGACGGGGCCGACGTGCGACGGCTCTCCGACGGGCGGCTCGCGCGGCTCCGCGGCGCGTCGATCGGGTTCGTGTTCCAGCAGTTCAACCTGCTGCCTGGCCGTACCGCGATCGAGAACGTGATGACCCCGCTGCTGTACGACCGCGGTACGGCGTTCTGGCGGCGCGAGCGGCTCGCGACGGCGATGCTCGAGCGCGTCGGGCTCGGCGCGCGCGCGACCTCGATGCCCGATCGCATGTCGGGCGGCGAGCAGCAGCGCGTCGCGATCGCGCGGGCGCTCGTTCGGCGCCCGAGGCTGATCCTGGCCGACGAGCCCACGGGCGCGCTCGACCTCGAGACCGGCGCCGTCGTGATGGAGCTCATGGAGGAGGTCGCACGCGAGACCGGTGCGGCGCTCGTGACGATCACGCACGATCCGGCGATCGCGCGTCGCGCGGTGCGGCACCTGCGGCTCGAGGCGGGGCGCTTGGTTCCGCTCGACGGGGCGGATGCCGCGGGCGGCGAGCCCGAGGCATCCGGAACCGAGTCGGCGCGCGAGCCCGAGGCATCCGGAACCGACTCGATGCGCGAGCCCGAGGAGGTGCGCGCGTGATGCCGTGGTTCGGGCGCACGTTCACGGGCATCGTGTCGACGTTCGTCGAGTCGGCCGAAGAGCTGCGCATCCATCGCACGCGCGTGCTGCTCTCGCTCGTGGGCGTGGCGATCGCCGTGTTCGCGCTCACGACCGTGCTCGGTGCTGCGGCCGTCGCCCAGCAGGCGCTCAACGAGAGCAACGAGCGCAACTCGGGTCGCCCGGCGATGCTGAGCGCGAACGTGTACTCGACGTCGACGGACGGTGCGGTCGTCGACCAGCAGAGCACCACCGCGGCCTGGCGCGACGTCGTCGCCCGCCACGGGATCGAGTACGAGTCGCGCGTCGGATACGGCGCGCTCACCGCGCAGTTCGTCGACGGGGTGACCCAGGTCGACTCCACCGTCGTCGACGCCGACTACGGCATCATGCACCGCACTCCCATGCAGGAGGGCGCATGGTTCGACGAGGGCGACGCCGATCGGCTCGCCCCGGCGCTCGTGGTGAACGTGCCCTTCTGGCAGAGCCTCGGGTCGCCCGCGCTCGCGACGCATCCGACGGTCGAACTCCGCGCAACCGACGGGCCGGTCACGGCGGTCGTCATCGGGGTCGTGCGCACGTCGGACTACGAGACGTATCCGCGTTCGTTCGTGCTCGCCGACGCGGTCGAACGGCTCGGACTGGTGGGGCCGAACGAGAACGGCTACCAGTACGAGGCCTGGGTGCCGGTCGAGGTCGGCGACGCGCTCGCCGAGCGGCTGCGCGCCGAGCTGCAGTCCGCGGTGCCCGGCGCCCAGGCCGATGTCTACCGGCAGGACTCCCTCTCGTGGGGCGGCGACGACCCATTGCTCGTGCTGAAGCTCGTGGTCGCGGGCGTCGCCGTGGTGATCCTGCTGCTCGGCGCGCTCGGACTCGTGACGATCTCGCTCGTGACGGTGAAGTACCGCATCCGCGAGATCGGCATCCGGCGCAGCTTCGGCGCCACGAGCGGGCGCGTGTTCTTCTCCGTGATGATGGAGAGCGTGGTCGGCACCGCCGTTGCGGGCGGCATCGGCGTCGCGCTCGCGATCGTGGCCGTGAAGAGCCCGCTCTTCGAGCAGCTGGTCGGGCAGGGCATGGTCGAGGACTTCCCGCCGTTCCCGATCGAGGCGGCCCTCATCGGCATCGGCTCGTCCGTGCTCGTCGGGGCGCTCGCGGGCCTGCTGCCGGCGCTCACCGCGGTGCGGGTCCGCGTGATCGACGCGATCCGGTTCTGAGCCGAGCCGTGCCTCCGTGCGGCGGGCCGGTGCGGGCCGCCCGCGCGCGGCACAGGGAGCGGGGGCCGCGAAACATGCCCGAAACGGGTGTGGCCTAGCATCCGGCCATGGCGGACTTCACGATTCGCCCGGCTGTCGTGAGCGACGGATCCTTCCTCGCCGACATGGTGGTCGAGGCGGCGAACTGGCGGGCGGACGCGATCCGCCCGCGACCGGCGGTGCTGAGCGATCCGGTCTATCGCAACTACATCGCGGGCTGGCAGCGCCCGGCCGATCGCGGATTCGTGGCGGTCGACGAGCAGGAGCGCCCGATCGGCGCCGCGTGGTTCCGGCTGCTCGCAGCGGACGTGCCGGCGCACGGCTTCGTCGCGGCGGGCGTGCCCGAGCTGATCATCGGCGTGCGGCCCGTGTGGCGGGCGCAGGGCGTGGGTCGTGCGCTGATCCGGGCGCTGACGGATGTCGCGCGCGCCGCGGGGTACGCACGCCTCGCGTTAAGCGTGGAGCACGGCAACTTCGCCGAGGGCCTGTACCGCAGCGAGGGATTCGCCGTGGTCGCCTCCCGAGGCAACCGGGACACGATGGTCCGCCTGCTCGGGTGAGCAGCGACAGGCCGCGGATCGCGGACACTCGCGGCCTCCTGGCGGGCATCGTCGGCGGTCGGCCCTAACGTAGACGCATGGCAACGAGCACCAGGTCGAACGGGCGCGCCTCCGGCACGCCTGCGCGCGCGGGTTCGAGGTCGACGAGTGCCAAGGCGTCGAGCGCGAAGACCGCGCCGACGAAGAAGCTGCCCGCCACGACCACGCGCGCGACCTCAGCGAAGGCGGCGGCCGCGGCATCCGATCGTCCGAACGTCCTCGTGCGCATGTGGATGGGGCTGGCCCACGTCACCGGCGGTGGGGCACGCGCGCTCGGCCCCGAGACGCTCAGCAAAGAGGAGCGCCGCGACGGCCTGCCGTTCTTCCTTGTGCTGCTCGCGGTCGCGGGTGCCGTGGTCGAGTGGTTCTTCATCAACGAACCCGTGGCGCAGGCGTTCGACACGTGGACCTTCGGCGGGCTCTTCGGGAGGGTCGCGTTCGCCCTTCCCGTGATCCTGCTCGTCTTCGCGGTGTGGCTGTTCCGGCACCCGAGCTCGGTGCACGACAACACGCGCATCGGCATCGGACTCTCGCTCCTGTTGCTCTCGATCTCGGCGCTCTGCCACCTCTTCGGCGGGCGACCTGCGCCGAGCGAGGGCATGCCCGTGCTCGCGCGCGCTGGCGGCATCCTCGGGTGGATGCTCGCCGAGCCGCTCGCCATGCTCATCACGCAGCCGGGTGCGGTCGCCGTGGTGATCGTGCTCCTGCTGCTGTCGCTGCTCATCATCACCAAGACCCCGCCGAACCGCATCCCAGCGCGCTTCCGCGAGCTCTACAGCTGGCTCTTCGGGGCCCCCGAGCCCGACGACGGCGAGGCGGCGACCGCGGAGCGCACCGCCGAGAAGCCCAAGCGAGGCCGCAAGGCGGTGCCGGTCGAACTCGACGGGCTCGAGTCGCTCGACACCGACGGCGACGGCGACGCCGAAGGCGGCAAGTCCGGCCTGCTGCCGTGGTGGCGTCGCAACGACTCCAACCGCGAGGTCGACCCCGAGTTCGAGGCGCCAGGCGCCGACGGCCTGACCGCGGTGTTCGGCGAGGCCGCCGGGGCCGGTGCGTTCGACTCGCCCATCGACGGCGCGGGCGGCGGCACGGCCTACGGCGCAGAGGTGCTCGACGACCTGCAGCGTGCCGAGACCGCCCTCCGCGGGTTCACCGGCGAGGTCCATCCCGGCGGAACGGGGCTCAAAGACGACGACGCCGGTGCGACGGGCGTGCTCTCGGGGCTCGAGGCTGCGGCGCTCGGCGTCGCCGGCGGCGCCGGCAGTGCCCCTGCGGCATCCGATGTGCCCGCGATCGGCGAGGCCGAAGCCGAGCACGACCTGCCCGATCGCCCCTACAACCTGCCCGCTGCGTCGACCCTCGCCGCCGGAGCGCCCGCGAAGTCGCGCTCGGCCGCCAACGACGAGGTCGTGCGTCAGATCACGGGAGTGCTCGACCAGTTCGGCGTCGACGCCAAGGTCACCGGCTTCAGCCGAGGCCCCACGGTCACCCAGTACGAGATCGAGCTGGGGCCGGGCGTCAAGGTCGAACGCGTCATCGCGCTCTCGAAGAACCTCGCCTACGCCGTGGCGTCGAACGAGGTGCGCATCCTCTCGCCGATCCCGGGCAAGAGCGCGATCGGCGTCGAGATCCCGAACGCCGACCGCGAGATCGTCACGCTGGGCGACATCCTGCGTTCCGGTGCCGCAGCGCACGCGAAGCACCCGATGACCATCGGCGTCGGCAAGGACGTCGGCGGCGGGCACGTCGTGGCGAACCTCGCGAAGATGCCCCACCTGCTCGTCGCCGGATCGACCGGGTCTGGCAAGTCGAGCTTCGTGAACTCCATGATCACCTCGCTGCTGATGCGCGCGAAGCCCTCCGACGTGCGCATGGTGCTCATCGACCCGAAGCGCGTCGAGCTCGCGCCCTACGCCGGGGTCCCGCACCTCATCACCCCCATCATCACGAACCCGAAGAAGGCGGCCGAGGCGCTGCAGTGGGTCGTGAAGGAGATGGACATGCGCTACGACGACCTCGCGTCGTTCGGGTTCCGTCACATCGACGACTTCAACAAGGCCGTCGTGAACAACGAGATCGTGCTGCCGCCGGGCAGCGAGCGCAAGCTGAAGCCGTACCCCTACCTGCTCGTCGTGGTCGACGAGCTCGCCGACCTCATGATGGTCGCGCCGCGCGATGTCGAGGACTCGATCGTGCGCATCACCCAGCTCGCCCGTGCGTCGGGCATCCACCTCGTGCTGGCCACGCAGCGGCCGTCGGTCGACGTCGTCACCGGGCTCATCAAGGCCAACGTGCCGTCGCGGCTGGCGTTCGCGGTCACGAGCGTCACCGACTCGCGCGTCATCCTCGACCAGCCTGGGGCCGACAAGCTCATCGGTCAGGGCGACGGCCTGTTCCTGCCGATGGGCGCCTCCAAGCCCGTCCGCGTGCAGGGCGCGTGGGTCAGCGAGGCCGAGATCGAGAAGGTCGTCACGCACGTCACGAGGCAGGCCCGCCCCGACTACCGGCAGGACGTCGCGGCCGCGGTCGAGCGCAAGGAGATCGACGCCGACATCGGCGACGACCTCGAGCTCCTGCTCGCGGCCGCCGAGCTCGTCGTCTCGACGCAGTTCGGGTCGACGTCGATGCTGCAGCGCAAGCTGCGCGTCGGCTTCGCCAAGGCGGGGCGTCTCATGGACCTGCTGGAGTCGCGCGAGATCGTCGGCCCCTCCGAGGGCTCGAAGGCGCGCGACCTGCTCGTGACGGCCGACCAGTTGCCGGGCGTGCTCGCGCGGCTGCGCGGCGAGGAGCCCGCAAGCGGGAACACGACCGCGCCGGCCGCTGCGGCTGCGGCACCCGCTGCGGCACCGGCGCAGCCTGCCGAGGGCTTCGACCCAGACGATCGTTACGACGACGACCCCGTCGATCGGGCGACCCGAGGGCTGCCTGAGGTCGACGGCGACTCCGACGAAGACGCCTGGGGCCTGACCGGCCGCGATTGAGCCTGCTCGGATGCGCGATCGACTGCGCGTTCGACGGTGCGCTCGGGTGCGGGTCGCCCGGCAGGGCGCCACGCTGCGCGGCGGCATCCGGCTATCCTTGCCCGTATGACCTCCTCCGCCGGAAGCCCTTCGCGATCGGCGAACTGGAACCTGCCGAACGCGATCACGATCGTCCGCATCCTGCTCGCGCCGCTCTTCTTCTGGATGCTCCTGGTCGACGACGGAGCCGACGGCGCGCTGCGCTGGTGGGCTGCTGCGCTCTTCATCGTGGCGATCGCGACCGACGGCATCGACGGGCACATCGCGCGTTCGCGCGGCCTCGTGACCGACCTCGGCAAGATCCTCGACCCGATCGCCGACAAGCTCCTCACGAGCGGTGCCCTGATCTGCCTGTCGATCCTCGGCGAGCTGCCGTGGTGGGTCACGGCCATCATCGTGATCCGCGAGGTCGGCATCACGATCTGGCGGCTCGTCGAGCTGCGTCGCGGCAACGTCGTGCCCGCGTCATCCGGCGGCAAGCTGAAGACGCTCGTGCAGGCCGTCGCCATCTCGTTCGCGCTCGTGCCGCTCTGGACGGTGTTCGGCGAGTGGATCCATTGGGTCAACGGCGTGCTCATGACGGCGGCCGTCGTGCTGACCGTCTGGTCGGGCCTGCTCTACGTCCGCGACGCCATCCGCCTCGCGCGGGCCGACCGCACCGAGGGCTGACGCCTTGGGCGAGCGGAGGCCGGTTGCGGGCGCCGACCCGACCGCAGAGCTCATCGCGCTCCTCGCCGCTCGCGGGCTCTCGATCGCGGTCGCCGAATCGCTCACCGGCGGCCTCGTCGTGGCCGAGCTCACCCGGATCCCCGGTGCGTCCGCCGTCGTGCGCGGGGGAGTGGTCGCCTACGCGACGCCCGTGAAGCACTCGCTGCTGGAGGTGCCGGCCGAGCTCCTGGCGCGTGAGGGCGCCGTGCACCCGGAGGTCGCCCGGCGAATGGCCGACGGTGTCCGCAGCGCCCTCGCCGTCGACGGCGAGCCCGCCGCGATCGGGGTCTCGACGACCGGCGTCGCCGGTCCCGATCCGCAGGACGGCCGGGCACCGGGCACGGTCTTCATCGGCGTGGCGGTCGGCGACCGCGTCGAGGCCTTCGAGCTCGATCTGCACGGGGACCGCGACGAGATCCGCCGTGCGACGGTCGAGGCGGCGGTGGTCGCCGTGCTCGCCTCGGTGCTCGCAGAGGCGTAGCAGACGTCGTGCGACGATGCGAGGTCGTCGGCGAACGGCCCGCGCACGAGGCTCGGTCGCGAACTTCGCATCGCAGGAATACGCCACGTGAAGACCCTGTTACATCCTGCAGGTTCACAAGAAAGCCCCAGTGTGCGACGCTAAGTTGGAAGCACAGAGTTTCAGGTAGACTGACGCTCCCGTTTCCGGCTCTCGCGGAGTCGCAGGCAGATTGAAGGAGGTTCCCGATGGTTCTGGTTCGACAGGAGATCGGCGATGTGTTGAGGGACTTCCGACTGCAGAAGGGCCGCACGCTTCGTCAGGTCGCGTCCAAGGCCAGCGTCGCGCTCGGCTACCTCAGCGAGGTGGAGCGCGGCCAGAAGGAGGCGTCGTCCGAGATCCTCGCGTCCGTCGCCGAAGCGCTCGACACGCCCATCTCGGTGATCATGCACGAGGTCGGAGACCGCCTCGCGGTGCTCGAGAGCCTCTCGGTCGTGCCCGACAGCCTTCCCGACGAGCTCGTCGCAGAGTTCGACGCGGGCCTCATGGTGCGCTGACCCACGAATCCACATGCCGAGCGGCCGGTCGCGAGACCGGCCGCTCGTGCGTTCCCCCACGGTGGTGCGCACGCGCGTGCCCGCCCTCCGCCATTCCAGGAGATGCATGAAGCTCAGCGAGTTCCAGTTCGCGGTCGATCAGGAGTTCGGTTCGGCCTACGGCGCGGTCATCGTCAACGACCTGGCGCTCTCGGGCGTCGGCGGGCGCACGGCCCGTGAGGCCCTGTCCGACGGGGTGGCCGCGCGCACGGTCTGGCTCGCGCTCTGCGATGCAGCCGACGTGCCCGAGGAGCGGCGTCACGGCGTCGGGCGCCCGACCCCCGGAGACCTCTCGCGCGGGTGAACACGTGTTCGACACGCGGCGCGGCGTTCGAACATCCGTTCGGGTTCGGAGGTAGGCTCCTCAACAGCAGGAGGAACGACGCTGCTCTCCACATCGGCCACGACCATCGTGACGGATGTCGGTGGCCGGCCATACGGTCGATGCGTCGGAACACACCGCAACCGCCTTGTCGCCAGACGCGAGGGTCACGGCCCGCACGAGCAACGACAGCCTAGAGGCAGCCGCATCACCCACCGAAGGAGCCCCACATGCCATCCGCAGTAGACCGCGAGAAAGCCCTCGAGACCGCACTCGCCCAGATCGACCGCCAGTTCGGCAAGGGCTCGGTGATGCGGCTCGGCAGCGAAGACCGCGCTCCGGTCGAGGTCATCCCCACGGGCTCCATCGCCCTCGACGTGGCGCTCGGCGTCGGCGGCCTGCCCCGCGGCCGCATCATCGAGATCTACGGTCCCGAGTCCTCGGGCAAGACCACGCTCACGCTGCACGCGATCGCCAACGCCCAGCGCGCGGGCGGCATCGCCGCGTTCGTCGACGCCGAGCACGCGCTCGACCCCGAGTACGCCAAGAAGCTGGGCGTCGACATCGACGCGCTCCTCGTCTCGCAGCCCGACACGGGCGAGCAGGCCCTCGAGATCGCCGACATGCTCGTGCGTTCGGGTTCCATCGACCTGATCGTGATCGACTCGGTCGCGGCGCTCGTGCCGCGCGCCGAGATCGAGGGCGAGATGGGCGACTCCCATGTCGGCCTGCAGGCCCGCCTCATGTCGCAGGCGCTCCGCAAGCTCACGGGTGGCCTCAACCAGACGAACACCACGATGATCTTCATCAACCAGCTGCGGGAGAAGATTGGCGTGTTCTTCGGCAGCCCCGAGACCACCGCGGGCGGCAAGGCGCTGAAGTTCTATGCGTCGGTCCGCCTCGACATCCGTCGTATCGAGACCCTGAAAGACGGCACCGAGGCGGTCGGCAACCGCACGCGCGTCAAGGTCGTCAAGAACAAGATGGCGCCGCCCTTCAAGCAGGCCGAGTTCGACATCCTCTACGGTGTCGGCATCTCCCGCGAGGGCAGCCTCATCGACTACGGCGTCGATCAGGGCATCGTCAAGAAGTCCGGTGCCTGGTACACGTACGACGGCGACCAGCTCGGTCAGGGTAAAGAGAACGCCCGCAACTTCCTGCTGTCCAACCCCGACATCGCGGCCGACATCGAGAAGAAGATCCTCGTCAAGCTCGGCATCGGCAAGGCCGGCGCAGAGGCCGCCGGCGCAGCACCGGCCAACGTCGAGCCGATCGCGCCCAAGCAGGCACGCAAGGGCGCCTGAGCGGGCACGACATGACGAACGAGACCGGGGTGGGGAGCCGTGATGACTGACGCGTCGGAGCACCTCGCCCCGGTCTCGTACCTTCCGTGGGCGGTTCCCGGCGTGACCGGGGCCGACCAGGGCGAGCCCGATCAGGGTGCGGGCGAGCGTGCCCCCGAGCGATCCACCGCCGAGCGCGACGGCGCCGGTGGGGGCGCCGGTGACGGTGGCGGCATGGTCAGCGATTTCGGTCGTCCTCGACGGTCCGGTCGCGGCGAGCCGAACGCGCGATTCGGCGCGGCCGGCTCGCGCCGCGCAGCTTCCGACGTCGGCGCGACCGATGCCGACGCAGGCGGGTCCGGCGCGTTCGATGCCGACGTCGAACGCGAGGAGCGCGAGCTCGAGTCAGGAGCGCAGCGCGACGAACGCATCGATCGCCTCGTCGTCTCGAGGCTGCGACGCTCGGCCCTCTCGATCTCCGAGGTGCGAGGAGTGCTCGTCGAGCACGGGCTGCACGACATCGAGGTCGAGGAGTGGATCGAGCGGTACGAGCGGCTCGGGTACCTCGATGATGCGAGGCTCGCCGAGCAACTCGTGCACGTGAATGCGACGCGCAAGGGCCGGGGCAGCGGCGCGATCCTGCAGGAGCTCTCGCGGCGCGGCATCGAAGCCCAGGCCGCACGGCACGCCGTCGCCGATCTCGACCCCGAGACCGAGCTCGACAACGCCCGCACGACGGCCGAGCGGAGAGCGCGCCAGCTCCGCGGGCTCGACCGTCAGACGGCCGAACGACGGCTCTCGGCGTTCCTGCAGCGCCGTGGATACGGCGGCGAGGTCGTGCGGCAGGTCGTGACGGAGGTTCTCGCAGCCGACGGCTCGTAAACTGGTGCGATCATGAGCACCATTCACGAGCCCGCGATCGCCGATTCCGTCGAGGCAACGCTGCCCGCCGACGATGCCGTCAGCCCGCGCACCTACGAGGTGCGCACCTACGGCTGCCAGATGAACGTGCACGACTCCGAACGACTCTCGGGCTCGCTCGAAGCCGCGGGCTACGTGCCGGCCGACGGTGCCGAGCCCGACATCGTGGTCATCAACACCTGCGCCGTGCGCGAGAACGCCGACAACAAGCTCTACGGCAACCTCGGCCACCTCGCGGGCATCAAGCGTCGCCATGCGGGCATGCAGATCGCCGTCGGCGGCTGCCTGGCGCAGAAGGACAAGAACGTCATCCTCGAGAAGGCGCCGTGGGTCGACGTGGTGTTCGGCACGCACAACATGGGGTCGCTCCCGAGCCTGCTCGAGCGGGCTCGGCACAACGACGAGGCGCAGCTCGAGATCCTCGACGCGCTCGAGGTGTTCCCGTCGACGCTGCCCACCAAGCGCGACTCGACGTACAGCGGCTGGGTGTCGATCTCGGTCGGGTGCAACAACACGTGCACCTTCTGCATCGTGCCCGCGCTCCGTGGCAAGGAGAAGGACCGTCGTCCGGGCGAGGTGCTCGCGGAGGTGCAGGCGCTCGTCGACGACGGTGCCATGGAAGTCACGCTCCTGGGCCAGAACGTCAACTCCTACGGCGTCGAGTTCGGCGACCGGCAGGCGTTCGGCAAGCTGCTCCGCGCGGCGGGCGAGATCGACGGGCTCGAGCGCATCCGCTTCACGAGCCCGCATCCGGCGGCGTTCACCGACGACGTGATCGACGCCATGGCCGAGACGCCCGCGGTCATGCCGCAGTTGCACATGCCCCTCCAGTCGGGCTCCGACCGCATCCTCAAGGCCATGCGCCGCTCGTACCGTTCCGAGAAGTTCCTCGGCATCCTCGATCGCGTGCGCGCGAAGATTCCGAACGCGGCGATCTCGACCGACATCATCGTCGGGTTCCCCGGCGAGACCGAAGAGGACTTCCTCGAGACGATGCGCGTCGTCGAGGCCGCGCGATTCGCCTCCGCATTCACGTTCCAGTACTCCATCCGCCCTGGCACGCCTGCGGCGACCATGGACGAGCAGGTGCCGAAGCAGGTCGTGCAGGAGCGCTACGAGCGCCTCGTGGCCCTGCAGGAGCGCATCTCGTGGGAGGAGAACCAGAAGCTCGTCGGTCGCAGGGTCGAGGTGCTCGTCTCCACGGGCGACGGCAAGAAGGACGCAGAGACGCATCGCCTCAGCGGCCGCGCCGAAGACAGCCGACTCGTGCACTTCGAGGTCCCGGAGGGCAGCGAGCAGCCGCGCCCGGGCGACGTCGTGAGCGTCACGATCACGCAGGCGGCACCGTTCCACCTGATCGCCGACTCGACCGACGGCGCACCGCTCGCGATCCGTCGCACCCGCTCGGGCGACGCATGGGACCGCGCACAGGCCGAGAGCTGCGGCGTTCCCGCCGCACCTGGCGCCGGCACGTCGAGCGGCGGCACGGCTCGGGTCTCCCTCGGGCTGCCCTCGGTACGCGTGCTGCCCGCCACGAGCGAGCCGCTCATCAAGCCCGGGTTCGGCACGTTCCCCATCTACGATGTCGACGACGACCTCCGCTGAGCGCGGCAGGGCAGGGCAGGGCAGGGCAGGGCGGGTCAGGCATGACGCTCATCGCGATCGTCGGCGCGACCGGCACGGGCAAGTCCGACTTCGCCCTCGACCTCGCCGACGCGCTCGGACGCGTCGGGCGTACGGCAGAGGTCGTCAACGCCGACGCCATGCAGCTCTACCGCGGCATGGACATCGGCACGGCGAAACTGCCGCCAGACGAGCGCCGCGGTGTGGCGCACCACCTGCTCGACGTGCTCGACGTCACCGACGAGGCATCCGTCGCCGCGTACCAGCGCGATGCACGCGCCGCCGTCGACGACGTCATCGCGCGGGGCGGCGTGGCGCTGCTCGTGGGCGGATCGGGCCTCTACGTCTCGTCGGTGATCCACGACTTCCGGTTCCCGGGCACGGACGCCGCGATCAGGGCGCGCCTCGAGGCCGAGCTCATCGAGTTGGGCCCCGGCCTGCTCCACCAGCGGCTCCGCGACCTCGACGCCGAGACCGCGGCCGGGGTCGATGCGGCGAACGGTCGTCGTATCGTGCGCGCGCTCGAGGTCATCGAGGTGACGGGCGAGTCGAAGGCCGCGCGCCTGCCCGACGAGCCCGTGCCGTGGCGAGCGCATCGCATCGTGCACCTGCGCACCGAGCGCGCGACGCTCGTCGAGCGCCTCGACGAGCGCGCGGCACGCATGTGGCACGACGGCCTCGTCGACGAGGTGCGCGACCTCGTCCCGCTCGGCCTCGAACGCGGCGTGACCGCACGACGGGCGATCGGCTACGCCCAGGCACTCGCCGAACTGCAGGGCCGGATGTCGCGGGCCGACGCGATCGCCGAGACGCAGCAGCTCACGCGGACGTACGCGAGACGGCAGGTCGGGTGGTTCCGGAGGTACCGCGATGCGGTCGAGCTCGACGCCGCCGACCCGGTCGCGAGAGGCAGCCAGTTGGCCCTCCAGGCGGCCATAGACTGAGCAGATGTCCTTCGACCTGCGCTTCACCAAGGGCCACGGCACCGGCAACGACTTCGTGCTGTTCTCCGACCCCGACGGCGACACGGTGCTCTCGCCCGCGCAGATCGCGGCGGTGTGCGATCGCCACTTCGGCGTCGGCGCCGACGGCCTGATCCGCGCGGTGCGGTCCGAGAACCTCGGCGACGGCGCCGCCGCGCTCGACGAAGACGGCGAGGCCGTCTGGTTCATGGACTACTGGAACGCCGACGGCTCGGCCTCCGAGATGTGCGGCAACGGCGTGCGCGTGTTCACGAGGTTCCTCATCGACCAGGGCCTCGTCGACCTCGCGCCGGGCGAGCAGATCGCGATCGGCACGCGTGCCGGAGTGCGGCGCGTGAGCGCGGCCGAGAATGGCTTCGAGGTCGACATGGGCCTATGGCGTCGTACGGGCGGCGAGCCGCTCGTGCGGGCCAAGGGGCTGCCGGTCGCGCGTCCGGGCCTCGGCATCGACGTCGGCAACCCGCATGTCGTCGTGGCGCTGGCCGACGACGACGAGCTCGCGGGGCTCGACCTCGCGTACCTGCCCATCCTCGATCCGGTGCCCGAGGCGGGCGCGAACGTCGAGTTCGTCGTTCCGGCCGAGCCGCTCGTCGAGGCGGGCGTCGGTCGCATCCGCATGCGCGTGCACGAGCGGGGCTCCGGAGAGACGCTCTCGTGCGGCACGGGCGCGGTCGCCTCGGCGCTGGCCGTGCGGTACTGGGCGGGGGCCGGTGCGCCCGACGCCTGGCGCGTCCAGGTGCCGGGCGGGGTCGTCGGAGTGCGCATGTTCGAAGCGGCCGACGGCGAGCACGTCGCCCTGTCGGGGCCGGCCGAACTCGTCTTCGACGGGGTGCTGGCGCTCGCCTGAGCCTCGAGGCATCGCGATCCGACCTCACCGGCCGTTGACGCGCCGGTCGATCGGATGGCGCGGCGTGCCGTCTGCGTGCGCGCGCCGTCAGGCGGTTCGGCGCTCCGCCGCGAGCACGCGGAAGCCCTTGGAGTTCGCCGCGCGCTCGACGTCGAGCCCGAGGTCGTCGCCGAGCCAGCGCTGCAGCGACTCGGCGCCGAGGTGCTTGGCCACGACCAGCCAGGCGGTGGCGTCGTCGGCGAGGCGGGGGAGCCACCGCTCGAGCATGGCGTGCAGTTCCTGCTTGCCGACGCGGATCGGCGGGTTCGACCAGATCGTGCCGAACACGATGTCGGTGGGAACATCCGCCGGCAGCACGGCGTTGACGTTGGTGAGGCCGAGGCGTGCAGCGTTGCCGCGCACGAGTTCGAGCGCGCGTTCGTTGACGTCGACGGCCCAGACCGTGGCATCCGGTGCCCGAAGCGCGAGCGACAGCGCGATGGGGCCCCATCCGGCGCCGAGGTCGAGCAGGTGGCCGGTCGCGGGCGGTTCGGGAACCGAGTCGAGGAGCACCCTGGTGCCCTGGTCGAGGTGCTCGGGGCTGAACACGCCGGCGGCGGTCGCGAGCTCGAGGTCGCGACCGGCGAGGCGGACGCGGATGGTGCGGGTGCTGGCGTTGCTCCGGGGTGTCGCGGAGAAGTAGTGGTCGGAGCCCATCCCAGCACGGTAGCGCACCCCGCATGGGTGCCCGCCGCACGGCGGAGCAGAAGGACGAAGAGCGAAGTAGGGTTGACAGAATGAACGAAGCCGAAGACCGCCCCACCGACGACGCCGTCGACCGGGTGCTGCGTACCGCGGACGCATCCGCGAGCGTGGCCCGCTTCGGTTCCGGCGATGCGACCGCCATCATGCGAACGGATGCCGCGGGCGTCTCGTCGACCGACGGCGACCAGTTCGAGCGCGAAGACCGGGCGGCGCTGCGACGCGTCGCCGGACTGTCGACCGAGCTCGAGGACGTCACCGAGGTCGAGTACCGCCAGTTGCGGCTCGAGAACGTCGTGCTCATCGGCGTGTACTCGCAGGGCTCCCAGGCCGATGCCGAGAACTCGATGCGCGAGCTCGCGGCGCTGGCCGAGACCGCCGGAGCGCGAGTGCTCGACGGCCTGCTGCAGCGGCGGCCGCATCCCGATCCCAGCACCTACCTCGGCAAGGGCAAGGCCGAGGAGCTGCGGCACGTCGTCGCGGCCGTCGGAGCAGACACCGTCATCGCGGACACCGAGCTCGCGCCCAGCCAGCGGCGCGCGCTCGAAGACGTCGTGAAGGTCAAGGTGATCGACCGCACGGCGGTGATCCTCGACATCTTCAGCCAGCACGCGAAGAGCCGGGAGGGCAAGGCCCAGGTCGAGCTCGCGCAGCTCGAGTACCTGCTGCCGCGACTGCGCGGCTGGGGCGAGTCGATGTCCCGCCAGGCCGGCGGCCAGGTCGGCGGCGCGGGCGCCGGCATGGGCTCGCGTGGTCCGGGTGAGACGAAGATCGAGCTCGACCGCCGCCGCATCCACTCGCGCATGGCGAAGCTCCGCAAGCAGATCGCGGGCATGAAGCCGGCGCGCGACGCCAAGCGCGCCAATCGCCGTCGCAACGCGATCCCGTCGGTCGCGATCGCCGGGTACACGAACGCCGGCAAGTCGAGCCTGCTGAACCGCATCACCGGTGCCGGCCTCCTCGTCGAGAACGCACTGTTCGCTACCCTCGACGCGACCGTGCGCCGCAACACCACCGCAGACGGCCGCATCTACACGATCGCCGACACCGTCGGATTCGTGCGCAACCTGCCGCACCAGCTCGTCGAGGCGTTCCGATCGACGCTCGAAGAGGTCGGCGACTCCGACCTCATCGTGCACGTCGTCGATGCCGCGCACCCCGACCCGGCAGGGCAGATCGCGACGGTCCGCGACGTCATCGGCGACGTGGGTGCGCGCGACATCCCCGAACTCATCGTGTTCAACAAGGCCGACCTCATCGGACCCGAGGAACGGCTCGTGCTTCGCGGCCTCGCACCCGACGCGGTGTTCGCGTCGGCGCGCACGGGCGAGGGCATCGACGAGGTGCTCGAGGCCATCACGCGCATGCTGCCCGACCCGGCCGTCGAGATCGACCTGCTCGTGCCGTACGACCGCGGCGACATCGTCTCGATGCTGCACGAGTCGGGCCGGGTCATCTCGGTCGAGTACGTCGACGCGGGCACCCGGGTGAAGGCGTTCGCCTCGCCCGAGCAGGCCGCACAGCTCGCGGGGTTCGCCGCGGCATCCGCCGTCGCCTGATCGCGACGCGGGCCGACCCGCCGCGTCACCGAAGGTCACAGGTGCAGCGGATGTCGTGAAACCCGCGTATCGTCGCCCCTGATCGAACGTGATCGGCCCGATGCCGGTCACCTGGAGCGACAGCCGAGCCCGGCACCCGCCCGCGAGACCACCAGCCGTGACGGCCGGGGTGCGCGGCCTGTGTGCCCGTCCCGCCCACGGTTCACGGACCCTGGAGCGAGCATGGCACCGACCGAGCCAGACACCGCGGTGGCGGCGACCCGACGCACGCCGCTGTCGTTCGAGCTGTATCCGCCCCGCACGGATGCCGCGGCCATCGCCCTCGGCCGCACCATCGATCGGCTGGCCGATGTCGACCCGGCGTTCATCTCGGTGACGTTCGGGGCGGGCGGCAGCTCGCGCGACCGCTCGCTCACGGTGCTGCGCTACATCCTCGAGAACACCACGGTCGAGCCCATGGCCCACCTCACGTGCGTCGGCTCGTCGCACGCCGAGGCGAACGAGCTCGTGCGGAAGTTCCAGGACGCCGGCATCCGGAGCTTCCTCGCGCTGCGCGGCGACCCGCCCGCGGGCTCGGATCCCGACGCCCCGCTCGGCGACCTCGCCTCCGCCGCAGAGCTCGTGCAGCTGATCCACCGGGTGCAGCAGGAGCGCGAGCCGTTCGACCAGGTCGCCGTCGAGGGGAACCCGGGCGCGAGCCGCATCCGCGAGCGCACTCGGAAGACCGAGGTCGCGGTCGCGGCGTTCCCGACGGGTCACCCGCAGTCGAGGGACCTCTCGCGCGACGTCGACATCCTCCTCGCGAAGCAGGTCGCGGGCGCGAACCTCGCGATCACGCAGCTGTTCTGGGAGGCGTCCGACTACCTCGGGTTCGTCGAGCGTGCGCGGGCGGCGGGCGTCACCATCCCGATCCTGCCCGGCATCATGCCGACCACGACGTCCAAGCGGCTCGCGCGGCTCACCGAGCTCACGGGCGTGCAGCCGCCGGCCTCGTTCGCCATCGCCCTCGAGGTCGAGCCCGACCCCGCCGCGCAGACCGAGCTCGGCATCGCCTTCGCCGCGCGCCTCGCCGCCGAGGTCATCGCGGGCGGTGCCCCCGGCCTGCACCTCTACACGTACAACCGCCACGAGGCCGTGCTCGACGTCGTCGAGCGACTCGGACTCGGGGCTCCGCATCAGCTCGCCAATGAGAGGAACACCGCACGATGACCGCACGCACCTTCCCGACAGGAACGATCCTCGGCTACCCGCGCATCGGGCGCCGACGCGAGCTCAAGCGCGCGGTGGAGTCGTTCTGGGCGGGCCGGATCGACGCCGCCGAGCTCGAGGCCACGGCCGCAGGACTTCGCGCGTCGACGCGCGAGCGACTCGCCTCCCTCGGCCTCGGCCGCGGCGACTCGTCGATCCCCGAGTCGTTCTCGTTCTACGACCAGGTGCTCGACGCCGCGGTCGCGGTCGGCGCGGTCCCCACGCGGTTCGAGCGACTGCTCGCCGCCGACGGATCGCTCGACCTCGCCGGCTACTTCACCGTCGCCCGCGGCGAGGGCGATGACGCGCCCCTCGAGATGACCAAGTGGTTCGACTCGAACTACCACTACCTGGTGCCCGAGATCTCGCCGTCGACGCGCTTCGAGCTGCACGCCGAGCGCATCGTCGCAGAGTTCGTCGAGGCCCGTGAGGCGGGGTACCTCACCCGGCCGGTCATCGTCGGCCCGATCACGTTCCTCCTCCTCGCGAAGGCGGCCGACGACGCACCCGACGGGTTCCGCCCGCTCGACCGCCTCGACGACCTCGTGCCCGTCTACGCCCAGTTGCTCGAACGGCTCGCCGCGGCCGGTGCCGAGTGGGTGCAGCTCGACGAGCCCGCACTCGTGAGCGAGAGCCTCGACGAGCCCCGCGCCCGCGTGATCGCCGCGATCGGCGCCGCCTACGACGTGATCGGTGCCGCCGAGGCCCGCCCCTCGATCTTCGTCGCCGCGCCGTACGGCGCGCTCGACGACGCACTGCCCGCCCTCGTCGCCGCGCCCGTCGAGGCGATCGGCCTCGACCTGGTGCGGGGCGCCCTGCCCGGCGCGCTCGGGCAGCTCGATCCGGCGACGGCCGAGTCGCTCGCCGCGAAGACGCTCGTCGCGGGCGTCGTCGACGGCCACAACATCTGGCGCGGCGACCTCGCGGCCGCGTTCGCCCACGTCGAGGCCGTGCAGTCGCTCTCGGGCTCGGTGGCGGTCTCGACGTCGACCTCGCTGCTCCACGTGCCGCACGACGTCGACGACGAGTCCCGTCTCGACGCGCGTCTCGCGACCTGGCTGGCGTTCGCCGACCAGAAGGTCGCGCAGGTCGCGACGCTCGCGCGCGGCCTCACCGAAGGGCGCGACGCCGTCGAGGCCGAGCTCGCCGCGGCATCCGACGCCCTCGCCGATCGTGCCGGTGCGCCCGGCGTGCGGGTGCCCGCCGTGCGCGAGCGCCTCGCCGCCCTGCGCGCCGGCGACTTCGACCGTGCGGGCTACGACGAGCGCCTGCTCGCGCAGGAGTCGCTCGACCTGCCCGAGCTGCCGACGACGACCATCGGCTCGTTCCCGCAGACCGGGGAGATCCGCCGCGCCAGGGCCGGCCTCGTCGCCGGCACCATCACGGCCTACGCGTATGCGGGCCTCATGCGCGACGAGATCGAGCGCGTCATCCGCCTGCAGGAGGAACTCGGCCTCGACGTGCTCGTGCACGGCGAGCCCGAGCGCAACGACATGGTGCAGTACTTCGCCGAACTGCTCGACGGCTTCGCCGTGACGGAGCACGGCTGGGTGCAGTCCTACGGCTCGCGCTGCACGCGCCCCTCGATCCTCTGGGGCGACGTCTCGCGTCCCGAGGCCATGACCGTCGCGTGGGCCGAGTACGCCCAGTCGCTCACCGGCAAGCACGTCAAGGGCATGCTCACCGGACCCGTCACGATCCTCGCGTGGTCGTTCGTGCGCGACGACCTGCCGCTCGGCGACACCGCGCGGCAGGTCGCGCTCTCGCTGCGCGACGAGATCGCCGACCTCGAGGCCGCCGGCATCCGCATCATCCAGGTCGACGAGCCCGCGCTGCGCGAGCTCCTGCCGCTGAAGCTCGCCGACCAGCCGGCGTACCTCGACTGGTCGGTCGGCTCGTTCCGGCTCGCGACGGCCGGCGCGGCATCCGGCACGCAGGTGCACACGCACCTCTGCTACTCGGAGTTCGGCGTGATCATCGACGCGATCAAGAACCTCGACGCGGACGTCACGTCGATCGAGGCCGCGCGCAGCCGCATGGAGGTCGTCGACGACCTCGCCGGAAGCGGGTTCGACCACGGCATCGGCCCCGGCGTCTACGACATCCACTCGCCGCGCGTGCCGAGCGTCGAAGAGGTGAGCTCGCTCCTCGAGCGCGCGGTGGGCGCGATCCCGGCGAACCGGCTCTGGGTGAACCCCGACTGCGGTCTGAAGACGCGCGGCTACGACGAGACCGTGGCCTCGCTCGAGCACATCATCGCGGCCACCGAGGCCGTGCGCGCCTCGCTCAGCGTCGCGACGGTCTAGCTCGACCGGCCCCGGCCGGACCTTGCAGGGGCGGATGTCGCGTGCGCGCGGCATCCGCCCCTCGCCGTCAGCCCGGCGGGCGCGTAGCCTCTGGGCCATGCGCCCGCTCAAGTACTCGATCAACGTCACGCTCGACGGCTGCGTCGACCACCGGGTCGGACTGGTCGACGAGGAACTGCACCGTCGCTCGGCCGACCTGCTCGCGCAGGCCGACGTGCTGCTCTTCGGACGGATCACCTACCTCATGATGGAGGGGGCGTGGCGGCTGCCGGGCGACCCGGGCAAGCCCGAGTGGACGGAGCCGTTCGCGCGGGTGATCGACGCGATGCCGAAGGTCGTCGTCTCGAGCACGCTCGACTCGGTCGACTGGAACGCGGTGCTCGTGCGGAGCGGGCTCGAAGACGCCGTGCGGGCGCTCAAGCAGCAGCCCGGCGGGACGATCCTCACCGGAGGCGTGACGCTGCCGACGGAGCTGGCGCGGCTCGGGCTCATCGACGAGTACGAGTTCGTCGTGCACCCGCGGGTCGTCGGCCACGGACCGGCGCTGCTCGCCGGGCTCGACGAGCCGCTCGACCTCGAGCTCGTGGGTCGGGAGGAGTACCGCTCGGGCGTCGTGGCCATGCAGTACGTGCCGAAGCGGGCCGTCGCAGGGTAGCGCGGCCTCAGACGGCCCGGAGCACCGCGACGATCTTGCCGAGCACCTCGGCGGCGTCGCCCAGGATCGGCTCGAACGCGCTGTTGCGAGGGAGCAGCCACGTGTGGCCGTCGCGCTGCCGGAAGACCTTGACGGTCGCCTCGCCGTCGAGCATGGCCGCGACGATCTCGCCGTTCTCGGCCGTGCGCTGCGAACGCACGACCACCCAGTCGCCGTCGCAGATCGCGGCATCGATCATCGAGTCGCCGACGACCTTCAGCATGAACAGCTCGCCCTTGCCCACGAGCTGGCGGGGGAGCGGGAACACCTCGTCGATCTGCTGCTCGGCGGTGATGGGCACGCCTGCGGCGATGCGGCCGACGAGCGGCACCATGGCGGCGTCGCCGACGGCTGCCGACCCGCCCGCCGTCGGCGTGCGCGACTCGGTGCCGGGCAGCTCGATCAGCACCTCGAGCGCCCTGGGGCGGTTCGGGTCGCGGCGCAGGTAGCCGGCGAGCTCGAGCTGGTTGAGCTGATGGGTGACGCTCGACAGCGACGACAGCCCGACCGCGTCGCCGATCTCGCGCATGCTGGGCGGATAGCCGCGGCCGGCGACCGACCGCTGGATGACCTCGAGGATCGCGATCTGCTTCGCGCTGAGGCTCTTGCGCCGGCGACTGCGGCCGGACTCGCGCAGGTCGTCGAGTTCGGTGCTCATCGTCGTCGCTCCTAACGGTCACCCGGTCTCGCGAACGGATGTCGGTGGTGTCTGTTCGACTGTCGTCGGACATTCGAAACTGTATCCGCCCCGCAGGGGCGCGGCAAACATCTGTTCGAGTGTGTCGCGAGATCCGGGGCCGATGTCCGTTCGATTCGGATGCTTGCGATGTTCGAAATTCGAAGATATATTCGGAACAGAGTTTCGCATCCGGCCCTCCCGGCCGAGGGTCGGGTGCGAATCATCCACAGGAGGTGCGAGATGAGTGCAGTGCTGGTAGCCGGTCCGTTCGGTTCGTACACCGACCGCGTGGTCGCCGCAGATGTCGCGATCGAGTCGTCCGTCGTGCGCAGCCGGCTGCGGCTCACGCGCCGCGGTCGCGCGGTGTTCACGGTGTTGGCCGCTCTTCCCCTCGTGCTTCTGGTGATCTCGTTCGTGCTCGGCAGTGGCGGGGCCGCCGCAGACGTCGACGGAGTCGGCGCAGGCGCCTCGAGCCTCGCCTACCTGACCGTCGCCGACGGGGAGTCGCTCTGGAGCATCGCCGAGTCACTCGCTCCGCAGGGCGATCCCCGCGAGCTGATCGACGAGATCGTGCGCCTCAACGGCCTCGACGACACGGTCGTGCAGCCCGGTCAGCGTCTCGCGCTGCCCGCCCAGCCCTGAGTCGGTCAGGGCTCCGCCGCATCGACGCACGGTGTCACCGCGGGGAGCCGAGCCGATGCCGCTCGCTAGCATGGATCAGGTGACCGAACTCGACGACCTGCCCATCCGCGACGACCTCCGCGGCCGCTCACCGTACGGTGCACCGCAGAAGAGCGTGCCGGTCGCGCTCAACGTCAACGAGAACACGCATCCGATCCCCGAGGCCGTCGCCCACGACATCGTCGCCCGCGTCGCCGCTGCGATCCTGCACCTGAACCGCTACCCCGATCGAGAGTTCACCGACCTCCGTCGTGCGTTCGCCGCTTACCTCGGCCACGGGCTCGACGCGTCGAACATCTGGGCCGCGAACGGCTCCAACGAGGTGCTGCAGCACGTGCTGCAGGCGTTCGGCGGCCCTGGGCGCTCCGCGCTCGGCTTCGCCCCGACGTATTCCATGTACGGCCTGCTCTCGGCGGGCACCGGCACGTCGTGGATCGCGGCGCCGCGCGACGCCGAGTTCGAGCTCACGCCCGAGACCGCCGTCGCCGCCGTGCGCGAGCACGATCCCGACATCGTGCTGCTCTGCGCGCCCAACAACCCGACCGGCACCCCGCTCTCGATCGAGACGATCTCGGCCGTCGCCGACGCCGCACGAGGCATCGTCGTCGTCGACGAGGCGTACCACGAGTTCGCCGACCCCGGCACGCCGAGCGCCCTCACGCTGCTCGAGGGGCGTCCGCGCCTCATCGTGTCGCGCACCATGAGCAAGGCCTTCGCTTTCGCGGGCGCGCGCGTCGGGTACCTCGCGGCCGACCCGGCAGTGGTCGACGCCCTTCGCCTCGTGCGCCTGCCGTACCACCTCTCCGCGCTCACGCAGGCGGCGGCGCTCGGCGCACTCGCCCACTCCGACGAGATGCTCGCCATGGTCGACGAGATCCGCGGCCAGCGCGAGCGCATCGTGGCCGAGCTCGGCCGGCTCGGCTTCACCCCGTACCGCAGCGGTGCGAACTTCGTGCTCTTCGGCGGCGTCGACGACCCGCACGGGGTGTTCGAGGCGCTGCTCGAGCGCGGCATCCTGATCCGCGACATCGGACTGCCCGGATGCCTGCGCGTGACCGCCGGAACCGAGACCGAGACGACCGCGTTCCTCGAGGCGATCGCCGCGTTCGCGCCGACGGCCGCGGCCTGAGCACGGCCGACCCCCGTCGGCCCGGCCGACCGCGACGGCGCCGAACAGGCACGAAGCCGCTGAATAGGATGGACGCATGACCACTTCGAACGCATCGCGCACCGCGCGCGTGCAGCGCGAGACGAGCGAGTCGAGCATCGACCTCTCGATCGACCTCGACGGCACGGGCGCGAGCGACATCGAGACCTCGGTGCCGTTCTACGACCACCTGCTCACCGCGTTCGCGAAGCACTCGCTCACCGACCTCACCGTGCGCGCCAAGGGCGACATCCACATCGACGTGCACCACACGGTCGAAGACGTCGGCATCGTGCTCGGCCAGGCGATCCGCGAGGCGCTCGGCGACAAGCGCGGCATCTCGCGCTACGGCGACGCGCTCGTGCCCCTCGACGAGGCGCTCGTGCAGGCCGTCGTCGACATCTCCGGCCGCCCGTACCTCGTGCACACCGGCGAGCCGGCGGGCTTCGAGTACCACCTCATCGGCGGGCACTTCACGGGGTCGATGGTGCGCCACGTCTTTGAAGCCATCACGTTCAACGCGGGCCTCACGGTGCACGTCAACGTGCTCGGCGGCCGTGACGCGCACCACATCGCCGAGGCCGAGTTCAAGGCGTTCGCGCGTGCGTTCCGGCAGGCCAAGGCGTACGACCCGCTCGTGAGCGGCATCCCGTCGACGAAGGGCGCGCTGTGACCCGCACGCGCCGCGTGGTCGTGTTCGACTACGGCTCGGGCAACGTGCACTCGGCCGCCAAGGCCATCGAGCGCGCGGGCGCCGAGGTCGAGATCACGTCCGATCGCACGGCGGCGCTCGAGGCCGACGGGCTGCTCGTGCCGGGTGTCGGCGCGTTCGAGGCCGTCATGCGCCAACTCCGCGCAGTGCGCGGCGACGAGATCATCGATCGCCGTCTCGCAGGCGGACGCCACGTGCTGGGCATCTGCGTGGGCATGCAGGTGCTGTTCGAGCGCGGCGTCGAGCGCGGCACCGACACCGAGGGGCTCGGCGAGTGGCCGGGGGTCGTCACCGAACTGCCCGCGCCCGTGCTGCCGCACATGGGCTGGAACACCGTGACGCCCGACGAGGGCTCGGTGCTCTTCGACGGCATCGCCGACGAGCGCTTCTACTTCGTGCACTCCTACGCCGCGCAGCACTGGACCCTCGACGTCATGCCGCCGTTCCCGAAGCCGCGCCTCACGTGGGCCGAGCACGGCGGACCGTTCCTCGCCGCGGTCGAGAACGGCCCGCTCTCCGCGACGCAGTTCCACCCCGAGAAGTCGGCCGATGCCGGCATCCGATTGCTGTCGAACTGGCTCGGATCGCTCGGCTGAGCGCCGCGCCGCGTCACACGGTCCGACCGCTCCCGGCGGTGCGGACTAAGCTTCTGTGACTGTGCAGATGCCGCATTCTGAGGCATCCGATTCCGAGGACAGTGATGAGTGAGTTCAACAAGACCCCCCGTCTCGTGCTGCTGCCGGCAGTCGACGTCGCGGGAGGCAAGGCCGTACGCCTGACGCAGGGCGAAGCCGGCACCGAGAAGAACTACGGCGACCCGATCGACGCGGCCGTCGACTGGGCCGATCAGGGCGCCGAGTGGATCCACCTCGTCGACCTCGACGCGGCGTTCGGGCGCGGCTCGAACGGCGGCATCCTGAAGAAGGCGATCCGCCAGGTGCGCGGGCGCGTGAACGTCGAGCTCTCCGGCGGCATCCGCGACGACGAGTCCCTCGAGCACGCGCTCGAGATCGGCGCGAAGCGCATCAACCTCGGCACGGCAGCGCTCGAGAACCCCGAGTGGGCGGCATCCGTCATCGCCCAGTACGGCGAGGCCATCGCAGTCGGGCTCGACGTGCGCGGCACCACGCTCGCCGCGCGCGGCTGGACGAAGGACGGCGGCGACCTGTGGCAGGTCATGGACCGCCTCGAAGAGGCCGGCGCCGCGCGCTACGTGGTCACCGACGTCACCAAGGACGGCACGCTGCAGGGCCCGAACCTCGACCTGCTCCGCCAGGTCATGGAACGCACGCACCGCCCGGTCGTGGCATCCGGCGGCATCTCGAGCCTCGACGACATCGCGGCGCTCCGCGAACTCGTGCCGCTCGGCCTCGAGGGCGCGATCGTCGGCAAGGCGCTGTACGCGGGCGCGTTCACGCTGCCCGAGGCGCTGGATGTCGCATCCCACTGAGCCTGACCACGGCCGCGACGAAGGCCGCGACGGCGCCCGCGGCGACCGGCACGACGGCGGTCGCGGCGTGAGTGCCGCCGACGGCGCGACGCCTTCGGCGCCCGACCATCGGACGCCGGGCGGCCGTGCCGATTCGGCCGGCACGCCTTGGGCGGGCCGTTCGTTCGAGCAGAACGCGCACTCGCAGGACGACGGCAGCGCGCCGCCGCACCTCACGGCCGCGATCGCGCGATTCCGAGCAGGCGACGGCGGGCCGACCGATGTCGTGCAGGCCTTCGCCACCTCGAGACTGCTCATCCCGCTGCTCGCGCAGCTCGGCGACGGCGGTACCGAGATCGGCGAGCACGGCCACGCGATCGAGAAGAGCCAGGAGCTCTCGATCGTGACCGTGCAGGGCCCCGACGGTCGCGCCGTGCTTCCCGTGTTCAGCTCCGTCGAGGCGATGCAGCGGTGGAACCCGGTCGCACGGCCGGTGCCGGCCGACGGCGTGCGCGTCGCGCTGGCCGCGGCCGACGACGGGACCGACCGGGTCATCCTCGACCCGGGCTCCGAGACGGAGTTCGGCCTGCGCCGCGCGGCGGTCTGGGCGGTGGCGCAAGGCCACGACTGGCGTCCGGCCGGAGAGTCGGAGTCGGTCCGCGACGCGTTCGCGCGCTCGATCGCCACCGAGCTCGCCGTGCTCGGCGTCGAGCTCGTCGACGGCGATCCGGCCGCGCGACTCGTCGGCCCCGAACTCGTCGTCGAGCTCGAGCTGGTCGCCGGGCTCGAGCGGGCGGAGCTCGATGCGGTGCTCGCGCGACTCGCGCAGCGCTGGGCGGCCGACGACGTCATCGCGACGGGCGTCGATTCGCTGAAGGTGCGGTTGCGCACGACGGCCTGACGCGGCATCCGCTCGCCCGAGCCCGCCACGCGTACTCGCCACGCGCGGTCGCCACGCGTACTCGCCGCGCGCGGTTGTCGGGCGCGGTTGCCGTGCGCCGCCCGCGGGTGGAGAATCGCGCCGAGGTGAGCGATGATGCCCGGATCCGAATTCTCCGAACCGCTCGAGGCCGCAGCGAGACTCGCGCACGGCTGGCTCGACGGGGTTCCCACGCGTTCGATCGTGGCGCGCGCCGACGTCGAGCAGGTGAAGGACGCGCTGGGCCGCGAGCTCGCCGTCGAGGGCGTCGACCCGGTCGAGGTCGTCGAGGCCCTGAACGCCGCCGTCGAACCCGGACTGATCGCCATGCAGTCGCCCCGCTTCTTCGGCTGGGTGATCGGCGGCACGGCGCCCGCGGCCCTCGCGGCCGACTGGCTCGTGGGCGCCTGGGACCAGAACGCCGCGCTCCGCGAGGTGACGCCCGGCGTGAACGGAGCCGAGGAGCTGGCCGGGGAGTGGCTCTGCGACCTGCTCGGGCTCCCGGAGGGAACGGTCGCCGGCTTCACGACGGGGGCGACGACCGCGAACCTCGTCGCGCTCGCGGCCGCGCGCCACGCGGTGCTCGACCGCGTCGGGTGGGACGACGCGGTCGACGGCATCCAGGGGGCGCCGCGCATCCGGGTCTTCGCGGGCGACGAGCACCACCCCTCGGTCGATGTCGCGCTGCGCTGGCTCGGGCTCGGCAGGCCGGTCGACGTCGCGACGGACGATCAGGGCCGCATCCTGCCCGAAGCGCTCGAGGAGGCGCTCTCGGCGGGCGATCCGGAGGGCGGCGGTGCGGCCGACGCAGGCCCCGCGATCGTCTGCCTGCAGGCGGGCAACATCCACTCAGGGGCGTCCGACCCCTTCGAGGCGTGCGTCGGCATCGCCCACGCGGCGGGGGCGTGGGCGCACGTCGACGGCGCATTCGGGCTGTGGGCCGCCGCGAGCGAGCGGCTCCGGCATCTCGTCGCGGGCGTCGAGCACGCCGACTCGTGGGCGACCGACGCGCACAAGACGCTCAACGTGCCGTACGACGCGGGCATCGTCGCGGTGGCCGATCCCGCGCCGCTCGTCGCGGCGATGACGATGCACGCCGCGTACCTGCCCGCAGCCGAGACGGGCATCGACGCGGCCGACCGGGTGCTGGAGCTCTCGAGGCGCGCACGCGGCGTGCCGACCTACGCGGCGCTGCGCACGCTCGGCCGGGCGGGGGTCGCCGACCTCGTCGACGGTCTCGCCGCCGCTGCGACCGCGCTCGACGATGGGCTGCGGGCGATCGAGGGCGTCGAGGTGCTCAACGAGGTGGTGTTCACGCAGGTGTGCGCCGCGTTCGACGGGCGGGACGTCGGCGCGATCGCGCAGGCGCTCGACGATGACGGCGTCGCCCTGGCGCACCCTTCGAGCTGGCGCGGGCGCGACGTGCTGCGGTTCTCGGTCAGCAATCGGGGCACGGATGCCGCGGCCACGGCCGCGACGCTCGAGGCCGTCCGTCGGGTGCTCGCGCGCTGAGCCCGGCCGCGCGCAGTGGCCCGGACGCCGTGGCTCACCGCGGTGCGCGGGCTGCGTCTCCGCGCCGCGGGATGCCGCGTGTCGGCGGTGGGCGGCAGGATGGAGTGGTGGACGCGCTCGAGGCCTTCTCCGACGCCACGCGAATCTGGTTCGCGGAGTCGTTCCGTGCGCCCACGGCCGTGCAGGCCGCGGCGTGGCAGGCGATCGGGCGCGGGGCGCATGCGCTCGTGGTCGCGCCGACGGGCTCGGGCAAGACGCTCTCGGCGTTCCTCTCGGCCATCGACCGCCTGCACCACGAGCCGACGCCGACCGAGGGGGCGGCGGAACCGGTCCCTCGAGGCACCCGCGTGCTCTACCTCTCGCCGCTGAAGGCGCTCGGCGTCGACGTCGAGCGCAACCTCCGAGCCCCGCTCACGGGCATCGCGCGCGTATCGGAGCGGTTGGGCGTCGAGCCGCCGCACGTGAGCGTCGGCGTGAGGTCGGGCGACACCCCGGCGAACGAGCGACGCGCGCTGCTGCGCACGCCCCCCGACATCCTGATCACGACGCCCGAATCGCTCTTCCTCATGCTCACCTCGCAGGCGCGCGAGACGCTCCGCACGGTCGAGACGGTCATCGTCGACGAGATCCATGCGGTCGCCGCGACCAAGCGGGGCGCCCACCTCGCGCTCTCCCTCGAACGCCTCGACGCACTGCTGCCGAAGCCCGCGCAGCGCATCGGGCTCTCGGCGACCGTGCGGCCCGTCGAAGAGGTCGCGCGATTCCTCTGCGCGAGCGCTCCGGTCGAGGTCGTCGCGCCACCGAGCGAGAAGCGCTTCGACCTGCGCGTCGTGGTGCCCGTCGAGGACATGGCGCAGCTGCCGGCGAACGACGACGCGACGGGCTCGATCTGGCCGCACGTCGAGGAGGCGATCCTCGACCAGGTGCTCGCGCACCGATCGTCGATCGTGTTCGCGAACTCCCGGCGCCTGGCCGAGCGGCTCACCGCCCGGCTCAACGAGCTCGCCCTCGAGGCGTCCGAGCGTGAGGATCTGCTCGTCGCGGCGGCCGCAAACGGCCCGCCCGCGGCGGTCATGGCGCAGTCGGGGCAGACCTCGGGCGCCCCGCAGGTCCTGGCGCGAGCGCATCACGGTTCCGTGAGCAAGGAGCAGCGCGCCGAGATCGAAGACGACCTCAAGAGCGGCCGCCTGCGCTGCGTGGTGGCCACCTCGAGCCTCGAGCTCGGCATCGACATGGGCGCGGTCGACCTCGTCGTGCAGGTCGAGTCGCCGCCGTCGGTCTCGAGCGGGCTGCAACGGCTGGGGCGTGCAGGCCACCAGGTCGGCGAGGTGTCGCGCGGCGTGATCTTCCCCAAGCAGCGCGCCGATCTCGTGCATGCGGCCGTCACGAGCGAGCGCATGCTCGCCGGGGCGATCGAGACCATGCGCGTGCCCGCGAACCCGCTCGACATCCTCGCCCAGCAGACCATCGCGGCCGCCGCGGTCGACGAGCTCGACGTCGAGGCCTGGTTCGATGCCGTGCGTCGTGCCGCGCCGTTCGGCGGCCTGCCGCGCTCGGCCTACGAGGCGACGCTCGACCTGCTCGCGGGCCGGTACCCGTCCGATCGGTTCGGCGAACTCCGTCCACGGCTTGTGTGGGACCGCGAGGCCGGCACCCTCGTCGGGCGCCCCGGCGCGCAGCGTCTCGCGGTCACGAGCGGCGGCACGATCCCCGACCGCGGCATGTTCGGCGTGTTCCTCGTCGGCGACGAGTCGGGAGGGCGACGGGTCGGCGAGCTCGATGAGGAGATGGTCTACGAGTCGCGCGTCGGCGACGTGTTCGCGCTCGGAGCCACGAGCTGGCGCATCCAGGAGATCACCTTCGACCGGGTCAACGTCGTCCCGGCGTTCGGGCAGCCGGGCCGAGTGCCGTTCTGGAAGGGCGACGGCCTCGGCCGCCCCGCCGAGCTCGGGCGCGCGCTCGGCGCGTTCATGCGCGAGATCTCCGCGGCCGACGAGGTCGATGCGCGCGATCGGGTGACCTCGGCCGGCCTCGACGGGTTCGCGGCGCGTAACCTGGTCACGTTCCTGGCCGATCAGGCGAAGGCCACGGGGCACGTGCCCTCCGACCGCACGCTCGTGGTCGAGCGCACGCGCGACGAGCTCGGCGACTGGCGGGTCATCCTGCACTCGCCGTTCGGCATGCCCGTGCACGCGCCATGGGCGCTCGCCGTGGCCGCGCGGGTGCGCGAGCGGCACGGCATCGACGGCGCCGCGGTCGCGGCCGACGACGGCATCATCGTGCGCATCCCCGACACCGGCGTCGATCCGCCGGGCGCCGACCTGTTCGTGTTCGAGGCAGACGAGCTCGAGCAGCTCGTGACCGAAGAGGTCGGCGGTTCCGCGTTGTTCGCGAGCCGCTTCCGCGAGTGCGCGGCGCGAGCGCTCCTGCTGCCGAACTACCAGCCGGGCCGGCGCTCGCCGCTGTGGCAGCAGCGACAGCGCTCGGCGCAGCTGCTCGAGGTCGCGAGCGCCTTCCCGACCTTCCCGATCATCCTCGAGACCGTGCGCGAGGTGCTCCAAGACGTCTACGACGTGCCGGCCCTGATCGAGCTGGCACGGGATGTCGCGGCACGCCGCGTGCGCCTCGTCGAGACCACGACCGACTCGCCGAGTCCCTTCGCCAGCTCGCTGCTGTTCGGCTACGTGGGCGCCTTCATGTACGAGGGCGACTCGCCGCTCGCCGAACGGCGGGCCGCGGCGCTCGCGATCGACACGGCGCTGCTCGGCGAGCTGCTCGGGAGGGTCGAGCTGCGCGAGCTCCTCGATCCCGGGGTGATCGCGACGACGGAGCGCGAACTGCAGCGGCTCGCCGATGACCGCAAGGTGCGAGGCACCGAGGGGGTCGCCGATGCGCTCCGGTGGCTCGGTCCGCTGACGATCGCCGAACTCGCCGAGCGCGTGCAGCCCGAGACCGATCCCGTCGTCGCCGTCGACGAGCTCGTGGCGGCGCGCCGAACCGTGCGGCTCACCTTCGCGGGTCGTGAGCACGTCGCGGCCATCGAAGACGTGGGGCGCCTCCGCGATGCGCTCGGCGTGCCCGTGCCGCCCGGGGTCGCCGTCGCGTTCGCCGAGCACGTCGGCGATCCGCTCGGCGACCTCGTGAGCCGGTACGCGCGCACCCACGGGCCGTTCGCCGCCGACGAGGTCGCCGATCGCTTCGGCATCGGCGTCGCGGTGGCGAAGGGCGCACTCCGGCGCCTCGCCGACGAGCGGCGCGTCGTCGAGGGGGAGTTCCGTCCGAACGGCACCTCGACCGAGTGGTGCGACGCCGAGGTGCTCCGCAAGATCCGCCGGCGCTCCCTCGCCGCCCTGCGACACGAGGTCGAGCCGGTGCCGCAGCCGGTGCTGGCGCGGTTCCTGCCCGAGTGGCAGCACGTCGGGCGACCGCTGCGCGGCATCGACGGCGTGCTCTCGGTCGTCGAGCAGCTCGAAGGCGCCCGCCTGCCTGCCTCGTCGTGGGAGTCGCTGGTGCTGCCGGCTCGGGTCTCCGACTACAGCCCCGCGATGCTCGACGAGCTCATGGCGACGGGCGAGGTGGTCTGGTCGGGTTCCGGTTCGCTCGCGGGCGACGACGGCTGGATCACGCTGCACCTGGCGGAGTCCGCGCCGCTGACGCTCGACCCGCCGGTCGGCGTCGAGACCACGGCCCTGCAGCGCGAGGTGCTCGTGGCGCTCGGATCGGGCGGTGCGTACTTCTTCCGTCAACTCTCCGACGCGGTGGGTCGTTTCGGGGCGCTCGATGCGCCCGTCGTCGACGAGGAGCTCGTCGAAGCCCTGTGGGGCCTCGCGTGGGCGGGACTCGTCACCAACGACACCTTCGCGCCGGTCCGCTCGCTCATCGCGGGCGGGCGCAGCGCGCACCGAACGACGAGGCCCACGCCTCGCTCGCGCATGATGCGGGGCCGGTCGATGCCGCGGGCCTCGTCCGCAGTGATGCGCTCGGGGCCGCCCTCGGTCGCCGGCCGCTGGTCGATCCTGCCGGTGCCCGACGCCGACGCGACGCGCCGAGCGCACGCCCTGGCCGAGACGATGCTCGACCGGCACGGCCTCGTGACCCGGGGCACGGTGGTGGCCGAGGGCGTGCTGGGGGGCTTCGCGCTGCTCTACCGCACACTCAGCGGCTTCGAGGAGTCGGGCCGGGCGCGGCGCGGCTATTTCGTCGAGGGACTCGGCGCCGCGCAGTTCGCCGGCCCGGGCGCCGTCGACCGCCTGCGCGGGTTCGCCGACCGCGACGAGCGCCCGAGCGAGACGCCGAAGGTGTTCGTGCTCGCGGCGACCGATCCGGCGAACGCCTACGGTGCCGCGCTGCCGTGGCCCGATCCGCCCGGCGAGAGCTCGCATCGCGCCGCTCGCAAGGCCGGAGCCCTGGTCGTGGTCGCCGACGGCGACCTCGTCGCGTACGTCGAGCGCGGTGGCAAGACGATGCTGGCCTACGCCGACGATGCAGACGTGCTGCGCTCGGCGGCCGAGGCGATCGCCACTCTGGTGCGCACGGGGCGGGTGCGCCGGCTCGCCGTCGAGAGCGTCAACGGCGCGTTCGTACTGGGCACTCCCTTCGGCGGCGCCCTGCGGGCCTCCGGCTTCGGCGAGACCCCGAGAGGGCTCAGGCTCGATGCCAGAGGGTGACACCGTCTTCCGCGCGGCCTCCCGGTTGCACGCGGCGCTCGCCGGATCCGAGCTCGTGCGCTCCGACTTCAGGGTGCCGCGGTTCGCGGCGGCCGACCTCTCGGGCGAGCGCGTCGACGAGGTCGTGAGTCGTGGCAAGCACCTGCTCATCCGCACGGGGGAGTGGAGCATCCACTCGCATCTCAAGATGGAGGGCGAGTGGCGCATCCTGCGGTCCGGCGAACGATGGCCGAAGCCCGCGCACCTCGCCCGCGTCGTGCTCGAGACGCCCACGACGACGGCGATCGGCTTCGAGCTCGGACTCGTCGAGGTGCTCGCCCGCGACGACGAGGCCGAAGCGCTCGCGTACCTCGGACCCGACCTGCTCGGCGCCGACTGGGACGCCGACGAAGCCGTGCGGCGCATCGCGGAGCACCCAGAGACCCCGATCGCCGTCGCGCTGCTCGACCAGCGCAACCTCGCCGGCCTCGGCAACGTCTACGTCACCGAGCTGTGCTTCCTCCGCGGCCTCCGACCGCAGTGCGAAGCGGCGACCGTGCCCGACCTCCCTGCCGTCGTCGACCTCGGCCGCCGACTCATCGTGGCCAACCGCGACCGCGTCGCGCGCGTCACGACGGGCGTCGATCGCCGAGGGCAGCGGCTCTGGGTCTACGGGCGGGCCGGCGAGCCGTGCCGTCGCTGCGGCACGCGCATCGAACGAGGCGAGCTCGGCCGCTCGGAGCTCGAGGAGCGCGTGAGCTTCTGGTGCCCGAGCTGCCAGCAGTGAGTCCGCGAGACGACGAAGGGGGCCGCCGCACCGCGGCGACCCCCGGTCGCGTTCGATCGGACTCCGGTCAGTTGACCGGGCCGGTCCACTTCTCGCCGGGTCCCTGGCCGATGGCGTCGGGGATGACGGATGCCTCGCGGAACGCCAGCTGCAGCGAACGCAGTCCGTCGCGGAGCGACCGAGCGTGCATGTCGCTGATCTCGGGGGCCCCTGCCGTGATGAGGCCCGCGAGCGCGTTGATGAGCTTGCGCGCCTCGTCGAGGTCGATCTGCGATGCGGGGTCGTCGGCCAGGCCGACCTTCACGGCGGCGGCGCTCATGAGGTGCACGGCCGCGGTGGTGATGATCTCGACGGCGGGCACATCGGCGATGTCCCGGGTCGCGTCGTCGACGGCGTCGACGAGCTCGCGCTGGTCTGCCTCGGCCTCGTGGCCTTCGAAATGACCGTCGACGTGACCCTCGTGGGCCTCGCCGGCGAACGTGGACTCGTCTGAATTCTTGCTCACAGACATCCTCTGCTAGACTCGTTCGGTCCGGAGCACTGCTCCGGTCTGCCGGGGCTCGTCCCCGGTACGGCTGGGCTTGTCCCAGTACGAAAGTGGAGATTCTCCCACCCGCGCTCACCGCTTCATCAAGGTTACCGGGTTGTTTGCCCTCCGCTTCATCGCTCGAAAAGGCATGGAGCAGACGCCGAAAGGCACAGGGGGCCGCAGAGTTGCACGGTGTGATTCCGTGGAGCATGCGTGGATCTTCGCTCTCGAAACGATGGGCGACATCCGGTCTCCCATCGAGTGAAGAAGCTTGAGTAGAGGAGTACCCGCATCAGCGATCCCCGTACCAATGACCGTATCCGCGTTCCCGAGGTCCGCCTCGTGGGTCCTGGCGGAGAGCAGGTCGGCGTCGTGAAGATCGAGGTGGCCCTGCGGCTCGCGCAGGAAGCCGACCTCGACCTCGTCGAGGTCGCTCCGAACTCCAAGCCGCCGGTCGCCAAGATCATGGACTACGGCAAGTTCAAGTACGAGGCTGCGCAGAAGGCGAAAGAGGCCCGGCGCAACCAGGCGAACACGATCCTCAAAGAGGTCCGGTTCCGTCTCAAGATCGACAAGCACGACTACGAGACCAAGATGAAGCGCGCCATCGGCTTCCTGAAGACCGGCGACAAGGTCAAGGCCATGATCCTGTTCCGCGGCCGCGAGCAGTCGCGCCCCGAGATGGGCGTCCGCCTGCTGCAGCGCTTCGCCGAAGACGTCGCCGAGTTCGGCACGGTCGAGCACAACCCCACGATCGACGGCCGCAACATGGTCATGGTGATCGCCCCTCTCAAGAACAAGTCCGAGGCCAAGGCCGAGGCGAATGCACAGCGTGCTGCGGCGAAGTCGCGCCCGTCGGCGGATGCCGACGGCGAGGCCGAGACGCAGACGGCCGACGCCGCAGAGGCGTAGGCCAGACACCCACGTCCGCCACGAGTTGGCGGCAGAACCAAGGAGACACACGAGATGCCGAAGCAGAAGACCCACTCCGGGTCCAAGAAGCGCTTCAAGATCACCGGCAGCGGCAAGATCAAGAAGCAGCAGGCCGGAATGCGCCACAACCTCGAGGTCAAGGCCTCGAAGCGCAAGGCCCGTCTGAACCAGGACAAGGTCGTGTCGGCCCCCGACGCCAAGGTCATCAAGAAGCTTCTCGGCCACTGAGCCGCGAGACCCGTTAAGGAAGAAACAGAGCAATGGCAAGAGTGAAGAGGGCGGTCAACGCCCACAAGAAGCGTCGCGTCATCCTCGAGCGCGCCGAGGGTTACCGCGGCCAGCGTTCGCGTCTGTACCGCAAGGCCAAGGAGCAGGTCACCCACTCCCTCGTCTACTCGTACAACGACCGCCGCAAGAAGAAGGGCGACTTCCGTCGTCTCTGGATCCAGCGGATCAACGCGGCCTCGCGTGCGAACGGCCTGACCTACAACCGCCTCATCCAGGGCCTCGGCCTTGCGGGCATCGAGGTCGACCGCCGCATCCTCGCCGAGCTCGCCGTGAACGAGCCCGCGACCTTCGCCGCACTCGTCGAGTCGGCCAAGAAGGCCCTCCCGGCCGACACCTCGGCCCCGAAGACCGCCGCGTAAGCAGCAGCTTCGACCACGTCGAACGGCCCGGCGCTCCCTGCATCATGCAGGGCGGCGCCGGGCCGTTCCGCGTTCCCGCCATAGAATCGCATCATGCTCGAGAACCCCCGCTCTCCCCGTGTCCGGTCGGTCGCGAAGCTCGCGAAGAAGGCGTCGCGCACCGAGAGCGGGCTGTTCCTGCTCGAGGGACCTCAGGCGGTCTCCGAGGCGCTGTCGTTCCGCCCCGAGCTCGTCCTCGAGCTGTTCGCGACCCCGACGGCGCTCGATCGGCATCCCGAGATCGCCGATGCGGCCGTCGAGGCCGACGTCGAGGTCGAGTACGTCACCGAAGAGGTCCTCGAGTCGATGGCCGACACGGTGACCCCGCAGGGCTTCGTCGCCGTGTGCCGGCAGTTCCCGACCGCGGTCAAAGACGTCTTCGCGGCCGCCCCCAAGCTCATCGCGATCCTCGAGGAGGTGCGCGATCCCGGCAATGCCGGCACGATCGTCAGGGCAGCGGATGCCGCGGGCGCCGACGCGGTCGTCTTCACGGGTCGCGCGGTCGACCTGTACAACCCCAAGGTCGTGCGCAGCTCGACCGGATCCATCTTCCACGTGCCGGTCGCCGTCGGTGCCGACCTGGCCGACGTGCTCGTACGCGCCAGGGCCGCCGGCCTCACGGTGCTGGCGGCCGACGTCAAGGGCGAGGACCTGCTCGCGGCGCGGACCGAGGGCATCCTCGCGAAGCCGACGGCATGGCTGTTCGGCAACGAGGCGCATGGGCTCGCCGATGAGCAACTGGAGCTCGCGGACCGCGTCGTCACGGTGCCCATCTACGGGCATGCCGAGTCGATGAATCTCGCGACCGCGGCATCCGTCTGCCTGTACGAGAGCGCCTTCGCGCACCGCAGCAGCTGAGCCCGGTGCCGGTCACGAAAAGGTAACCAACGCCGGGCCCCCCTGTGCGGGTGGTGACGGACCCCCTAGTTTGGGGGGTATGGAGCCGACACCGCCAGCGCCGCAGACGTCGAACATCTCCGTGCGTCGAGGCGAGCCCCTGGTGGTCGTCGAGCACGTCGAGAAGCACTTCGGCGAACTGCACGTGCTGAACGACATCAACACGGTCGTGAACCGTGGCGAGGTCGTCGTGGTCATCGGGCCGAGCGGCTCGGGCAAGTCGACGCTCTGCCGGGCGATCAACCGACTCGAGACCATCGACTCCGGCACGATCTCGATCGACGGCGAACGGCTGCCCGAAGAGGGCGCCGCGCTCGCGAAGCTGCGTGCCGACGTCGGCATGGTCTTCCAGTCGTTCAACCTGTTCGCGCACAAGACCGTGCTCGAGAACGTCACGCTCGCGCCGATCCGGGTCAAGCGGATGCCGCGCAAGGCGGCCGAGGCCGAGGCCATGAAGCTGCTCGACCGCGTCGGCGTCGCGAACCAGGCGAAGAAGCTTCCGGCGCAGCTCTCGGGCGGTCAGCAGCAGCGCGTCGCGATCGCGCGTTCGCTCGCGATGAACCCGAAGCTCATCCTCATGGACGAGCCCACGAGCGCGCTCGACCCCGAGATGATCAACGAGGTGCTCGACGTCATGGTCGGCCTCGCGAAGGACGGCATGACGATGATCGTCGTCACCCACGAGATGGGCTTCGCCCGCAAGGCCGCCGATCGGGTGCTGTTCATGGCCGACGGCCGAATCGTCGAGGAGGCGACGCCGTCGGAGTTCTTCGACGCGCCCAAGTCCGACCGGGCGAAGGACTTCCTCTCGAAGATCCTCGACCACTAGCCGCACCACAAGACCTCGGCCGCCACGAGCGGTCAGGACACACCGCACACGAGAAGAGGCAGGAACCCATGAAACGCATGAGGATCGCACTCGTCGCCGCAGCTGCCGCAGCGACGCTCGCACTGGCAGGCTGCACGGGCGGCGGCGACGACGCCGGCTCCGACGAGCCGGCCCCGACGTTCGAGGCGGGCACCACCATGGCCCGGCTGCAGGAGGCCGGCACGATCACGATCGGCACGAAGTTCGACCAGCCGCTCTTCGGCCTGGCCGGCCCGTCCGGAGAGCCGGAGGGCTTCGACGTCGAGATCGGCAAGATCATCGCCTCCGAGCTGGGCATCGCCGAAGACAAGATCGAGTGGGTCGAGACCGTCTCGGCCAACCGCGAGCCGTTCATCGAGAGCGGCCAGGTCGACCTCGTCGTCGCGACGTACACGATCAACGACGCGCGCAAGGAGGTCATCTCGTTCGCCGGGCCGTACTACCTGGCCGGCCAGTCGATCCTCGTGCTCGCGGACAACGACGACATCACGAGCGAAGACGACCTCGTCGGCGAGAAGGTCTGCTCGGTGACGGGTTCGACCCCCGCCGAGAAGCTGGCCGAGATCGGTGCCGAGCCCGTCCTGACCGACACCTACACGAACTGCCTCGAGCCGCTCCGTGCGGGAGAGGTCGTCGCGGTCTCGACCGACAACGTGATCCTCGCAGGCCTGGCTGCCCAGAACGAGGGCGAGTTCAAGGTCGTCGGCGAGCCGTTCACCGAGGAGCCCTACGGCATCGGCGTGAAGCTCGACGACACCGACTTCCGCATGTTCATCAACGACGTGCTCGAGGAGTCCTACGACGACGGACGCTACGAGGAGGCGTGGAACTCCACGGCCGGCACGGTGCTGCCGTTCGTCGACCCGCCCGCCGTCGACCGCTACTGAGTCGCTCGCGGCCCGGACTCGCAGGGTCCGGGCCGCGTCGGCTTCGCACGCAGAACCACCGACCGCAACGAAGAAGGGAACGGTGTGGACGTCGTCTTCGACAACCTGCCGCGCTATCTCGACGGCTTCGGCATGACCGTGCTGCTGCTCGTCGTGAGCGGCCTCGCGGCGCTGGTGCTCGGCACGATCATCGCGGCGATGCGGATCTCGCCGGTCGGCACGCTGCGCGGATTCGCGACCGTGTACACCGAACTCGTGCGCAACACGCCGCTCACGCTCGTGCTCTTCTTCTGCGCGCTGATCCTGCCGTACCTCGGTTCGCGGTTGCCGTACTCGGTCGCCGCGATGATCGGACTCGCCGTCTACACCTCCCCGTTCGTGGCCGAGGCGCTCCGCTCCGGCGTCAACGGCGTGCCGGTCGGCCAGGCCGAGGCCGCACGCAGCCTCGGACTCGGCTTCGGCCAGACGGTCACGCTCGTAATCTTCCCGCAGGCCTTCCGCATGACCATCCCGCCGCTCATCAACGTCTTCATCGCCCTGACGAAGAACACCTCGGTCGCGGGAGGCTTCTTCGTCGTCGAACTCTTCACCGTCGGCAAGGAGCTGGCCAACGCGAACGGCAACGCGGTGATCGCGGTGCTCCTCGGCGTCGCGACGTTCTACCTGCTCATCACGGTGCCGCTCGGCCTGCTCGCCGCGCAACTCGAACGCCGATGGGTGGTGCAGCGATGACCGGCGCGAACGTGCTGTTCGACGCGCCCGGGCCCAAGGCCAGGCGTCGGTCGCTCATCCTCTCGATCGTCGCCGGCGTGCTCGTCGTCGCCGGGCTCGTGTGGATCATCCTCACGCTGAACGCACCGCGCGAGTCGGGCGGCGTGACGCTGCCCGGCATGTTCGACCCGAGTCGGTGGGACATCTACGCAGACCCCGAGGTCTGGGGCTTCATCATCTTCAACGGCGTCTGGGGAACCCTCAGGGCGGCCATCGTGGCCGCGGTGCTGGCGATCATCCTGGGCGTCGTCTTCTCGCTCCTGCGCAGCGCCGAGTCCGCGTGGATCAGGATCCCCACGGCCGTCGTGATCGAGTTCTTCCGCGGCATGCCGGTGCTGCTCATGATGCTGTTCATCCTGCTCGTCGGCTCGACCGGGCAGTACTGGGCCGTCGTCTGGGCGCTCGCCGTGTACAACGGCGCGCTCATCGGCGAGGCGCTCCGCGCCGGACTGGCAGCGCTTCCGCGCGGCCAGCGCGAGGCCGGCCTCAGCCTCGGCATGCGACCGCTGCAGTCGAAGCTCCTCGTCGAGTTCCCGCAGGCGTTCCGGCAGATGCTGCCCATCATCGTCGCGCAGCTCGTCGTGCTGCTGAAGGACACGTCGCTCGGATACATCGTCGGCTACCAGGAACTGCTGCGGGTCACCCTCAACAACCTCTCGAGCTTCTTCGGCAACCGCTACCTCTTCTCGCTGTTCATCGTGACCTGGGTGCTCTACCTGATCATGAACCTCTCGCTGTCGTGGTTCGCGCGCTGGCTGGCCAGGCGAGGTGACCGCCGCCTTCGGCCGGCAGGCGCGGGAGGCGGCGGCGCGATGCCCTCCGACCCCAGCCAGGCGCTGCTCGTCGCCGAGGCGAACGCGGCCGCCCGGCAGTCCGAGGACAACAGCCCACGCTAGCCGGGGCCGCTAGACTCGTTCCTTGTGTCCGAGCCCCGTGAAATCACCGAGCAGTCCGTCGAGTCCGCGGTCGCCGCGGCGCTCGCCGCGATCGCCTCGGCCGGCGATTCCGCCGCGCTGAAGGCCGTCCGCGCCGAGCACACCGGCGAGAAGAGCGAACTCGCCCAGCTGAACGCCGAACTCCGCAACGTCCCCAACGACCAGAAGGCCGCACTCGGCAAGCTCGTCGGCGGCGCGCGCGGTCGCGTGAACCAGGCCTTCGCCGCGCGCGAGTCCGCGATCGTCGCCGCAGAGGCGGCCGCCCAGCTCGAGGCCGAGGCGGTGGATGTCACGGCGCTGCCGTCGCGCTACACCGCCGGCTCGCGGCATCCGCTCTCCCTGCTCGAAGACCGCGTCTGCGACGTGTTCACGGGCATGGGCTGGGAGATCGCCGAAGGGCCCGAGGTCGAGAGCGAGTGGTTCAACTTCGACGCGCTGAACTTCGACGCCGATCACCCGGCGCGCGCGATGCAGGACACGTTCTTCGTCGACCCGCCCGAGGCGCACCTCGTGATGCGCACGCACACGAGCCCCGTGCAGGTGCGCTCGATGCTCGACCGCGAGGTGCCGATCTACGTGCTCGCTCCGGGCCGCGTGTACCGCACCGACGAGTTCGACGCGACGCACCTGCCCGTCTTCATGCAGTTCGAGGGGCTCGCGGTCGACAAGGGCCTCACCATGGCGCACCTCAAGGGCACCCTCGACCACTTCGTGAAGTCGATCTTCGGCGACGAGGCGAAGGTGCGCCTGCGCCCCAGCTACTTCCCGTTCACCGAGCCGTCGGCCGAGCTCGACTTCTGGCACCCCACCTTCAAGACTGGGCCGCGCTGGATCGAGTGGGGCGGCTGCGGCATGGTGCACCCGAACGTACTGCGCTCGGCGGGCATCGACCCCGAGGTGTACACGGGCTTCGCGTTCGGCATGGGCATCGAACGCGGCCTCATGCTCCGCAACGGCGTGCAGGACATGCGCGAGATGGTCGAGGGAGACATCCGGTTCTCCCAGCAGTTCGGAATGGTGGTCTGAAGACATGCGAGTGCCGCTGAGTTGGCTCGCCGAGTACGTCGAGCTCGTCCCCGGGACGACACCCGAGCAGGTGCACGCCGCCCTCGTCGAGGTCGGCCTCGAAGAGGAGGACGTGCACACGTTCGACCTCGTCGGCCCCATCGTCGTCGGTGAGGTGCTCGAGTTCGTCGAGGAGCCGCAGTCGAACGGCAAGACGATCCGCTGGTGCCAGGTGCGCGTCGCGCCCGACGGCGAGACCGCGGCAGACGGCGGCGAGGCCGTGCACGGCATCGTGTGCGGTGCCCGCAACTTCTTCGTGGGCGACAAGGTCGTGGTGACGCTGCCCGGTGCGGTGCTGCCCGGCCCGTTCCCGATCGCGGCGCGCAAGACCTACGGCCACGTCTCCGACGGCATGATCGCCTCGGCGCGCGAGCTCGGCCTCGGAGAGGACCACGACGGCATCCTGCGCCTGTCGACGCTCGGCATCGACGCGCCCGTCGGCACCGATGCGATCAAGCTCCTCGGCCTCGACGACACCGCGGTCGAGCTGAACGTCACGCCCGACCGCGGCTACGCGTTCTCGATCCGCGGCGTGGCCCGCGAGTACGCGCACGCGACGGGTGCGGTCTTCCGCGACCCCGTGCACCAGACGGAGGCGACGGATGCCGCGGCCGGCGGGTTCCCCGTCGTCATCGACGACCAGGCCCCGATCCGCGGCAACATCGCGTCCCAGGCGTTCGCGACCCGCATCGTCCGCGGCGTCGACCCCTCCCGTCCGACGCCCGCGTGGATGATCGCACGACTGAAGCTCGCCGGCATCCGCTCACTCTCGTTGCTCGTCGACATCACGAACTACGTCATGCTCGAGCTCGGCCAGCCGATCCACGGCTACGACCTCGACGCGCTGCGCGGCGGCATCGTCGTGCGTCGCGCGACGGCGGGCGAGCCCTTCACGACCCTCGACGGCAAGGCGCGCACGCTGCACGCCGAGGACATCGTCGTCACCGACGACCGCGGGCCCATCGGCCTCGCGGGCGTCATGGGCGGCGCCGAGACCGAGATGGGCGACACCACGACGAACGTGCTCATCGAGGCCGCGCACTGGGACCCGGTCTCGATCGCCCGCAGCGCCCGTCGGCACAAGCTGCCGAGCGAGGCGGCCAAGCGCTACGAGCGCGGCGTCGACCCCACCATCGGTCCGGTCGCGGTCGCGCGGGTCGCACAGCTCATGGTCGACCTCGCCGGCGGCACGGCCGACGACGGCGGTTCGATCATCCAGACGGTGCCCGAGCGGGCCGCCATCCTGCTGCCCGACGGCTACGTCGAGCGGGTCACGGGCATCTCCTCCTCCGACGACGAGGTGCACGACGCACTCGCCGAGATCGGCGGCACGATCACGCGCGTCGAGGGCGGCTTCTCGGTCGTGCCGCCCGCGTGGCGCCCCGACCTGACCGGCCCCGAGGAGCTCGTCGAAGAGGTGGCCCGCCTGGGCGGCTACGAGCGCATCCCGTCGGTGCTGCCCGTCGCGCCTCCCGGACGAGGGCTCACGCGGTCGCAGCGCATCCGCCGCCGCGTCTCCGACGCGCTGGCCGTCGGGGGAGCGACCGAGGTGCTCTCGTTCCCGTTCGCGAACGAGGCCGACAACGCACTGTACGGCAGTGCCGACGGGTCGCCCGTGGCATCCGTGAAGCTCGCGAACGCCCTCGACACGACGAACGCGCTGCTGCGCCGGTCGCTGCTGCCCGGCCTCATCGGTGCGGCCAAGCGCAACCGCTCGCGCGGCCTCGTCGATCTCGGACTCTTCGAGCAGGGTCTCGTGTTCCTGCCCGTGGCCGGCCGCGACTACGGCACTCGCGAGCTGCCCGTCGGCGCCGAGCTTCCGAGCGACGAGGCGTTGGCCGAGCTGAACGCGGGCATCCCGCCGCAGCCCCGTCACGTCGCCGCGCTGTTCGTGGGGGAGTCCATCACGAAGCAGCCCGGGCAGGTCGCCGTCGCCGCGGGCATCGTCGACGCGCTCGACGCGGTCCGTCGCATCGGCCTCGCGGTCGGCGCCGAGATCGAGGTCGTGCAGGGTTCGCACCACGCGCTGCACCCTGGCCGCACCGCCGAGCTGCGCGTCGCGGGTGCGGCGGTCGGCTTCGCGGGCGAACTGCTGCCCGCGATCGCCGAGGAAGCCGACCTGCCGCGCGTCGTCGCGGTGCTCGAGCTCGACCTCGACGCCGTCATCGAGCACGCGATCGTGCAGCCCGAGGCGCACGCGATCGGCACGTTCCCTGCGGCGACGCAGGACCTCTCGCTCGTGGTCGGCGCCGACGTGCCGGCGGCGGTCGTCGCGGCATCCGTCGTCGAGGGCGCGGGCGAACTGCTCGAGGCGCTGCACCTGGTCGACGACTACCGCAGCCAGGGCGTGCCGGAGGGTTCGAAGAGCCTCACGTTCGCACTGCGGTTCCGGGCGGCAGATCGCACGCTCACCGCGGCCGAGGCGAGCGAGGCCAAGCTCGCCGGCGCGGCGCTCGCGGGCGAGCGCACCGGCGCCGCCATCCGCGACTAGCGGCCGTTTCGAGGGATCGCCGGGTCGGGGCTGACGGATGCCCCGGCCCGGCGATACCCTGAGCCATGGCCGAGACGAAGACCGGGCCGACCGGGGCATCCGTCGCCGAGTTCCTCGACGCCGTCGAACCAGCCGGGCGACGCGAAGACGGACTCGTGCTTCGCGAGCTGTTCGACCGGGTGACCGACACCGACGCGGTCATGTGGGGCCCGTCTATCGTGGGCTACGGGCTGCAGCACTACACGTATGCCTCGGGTCGCGAGGGCGACTGGCCGATCGTCGGCTTCTCGCCGCGCAAGGCGAACGTCTCGCTCTACGGCCTGCAGCTGCCCGGCGGTGAGGAGCTCGTCGAGCGCCTCGGCAAGGTCAAGCTGGGCGTCGACTGCATCTGGGTCGGTCGGCTCTCGAACATCGATCTCGATGTGCTCGTCTCGCTCATCGACCGGTCGTGGATCCACGCGCGAGGCTGAGCCGCGACACCCGCCCGCGCACGCGCACGCTCGGATCGGTCAGGCCTCGCCGTCGGCGCCGGCCACAGCCGTCTTCGCAGACGCGGCCGTCTGCTCGGCCGAGGAGATGATCGACTCGACCCCGAGCATGAACAGCTCGTCGTCCTCGAGCTCGGAGATCTGCAGCCAGAGCGCGGCGATGCGGGGATGCGTGCGCGGGTCGGCCAGGATCGGCCCGTCGAACCAGGGGCGCGGGGCGTCGTCGGGGGTGAGGCGCCCGCCGCGACTGCGGGCGATTCCGGCAGCTGTCGAGAGCACGTGCGAGGCCATGAGGGCGTAGTGGTGCACGATCTCGTCGTCGGCCAGTCCGGCACGGGCGAAGGCGTCGAGCATGAGCTCGACCGCGTCGAGCTCGCCGGGGCCATGGGTGGTGAGGACGACAGCCTCGACACCGATGGCCGGGTGGTCGGCGAAGGCCGACAGGGTCGCACTCGCGAGCTGTCGCAGGCGTTCCTGCCAGTCGGCGGGCTCGGCGACGACCGCCGCGACGGCGCGCGCGTTCAGCTCGTCGAGCAGCGCCTGCATGAGCTGCTCCTTGTTGCGGAAGTGCCTGTAGATCGCGGTCGGATCGGCGCCGAGCCGGCTGCCGAGGTCGCGCACCGAGATGGCGGTGGTGCCGTTTCCGGCGGCGAGTTCGAGCCCGGCGGCCACGATCGTCTCGCGATCGAGGCGTACCTTGCCGGTCGCACGAGGAGCACGGGATCGCGCTGATCCGGTCGTGGTCGTCATCGCGCCTGCCTTCCTGCTCGACGAGGTCTGCACCATCCTGCCATGCGCCGTCCGAGCGGTCGGACGCGGTGCGGGTGCGGCGTGATCCGAGCATAACAACTCGGACAACAGTGATGTCAACACTGTTGACAGCGCGACGGCCGCGCCGTACTGTCGCCACCACATCACTCACGAGAACGGAGGCGGATGTGGCTGTCGACATCCTCTTCACTGGAGGGTCGGTCTTCACCGGAGCCGGCTCGCCCCTGCACGACCACGCCGTCGGTGTCACCGGCGATCGCATCGCGGCGATCGTCCCCGAGGGCGAAGCCGACGCCCTGATCGGGACGGACACCCGCGTCATCGACCTCGGCGGGGCGATGCTCGCCCCCGGTTTCCAGGACGCCCACATCCACCCCGTCGGCGGCGGCGTCGAACTGCTGCAGTGCGACCTCAGCGAGGCGACGGATGCAGCGGACGCCGTCCGGCGCGTGCTCGCCTATGCGACCGCCAACCCCGACGAGGCCTGGGTGCTCGGCGGCGGCTGGTCGATGTCGGACTTCCCGGGGGGAGCGCCGGCGCGCGGCCTGCTCGACGCCGTCGTGCCCGACCGGCCGGTGCTGCTCATGAGCCGCGACCACCACAGCGCATGGGCGAACACCGCGGCGATCGCGCTCGCGGGCATCTCGGCGACGACGCCGGATCCCGCCGACGGACGCATCGAGCGCGAAGCCGACGGCTTCCCGGCCGGCACCTTCCACGAGGGGGCGGGCGATCTTTTCGCAGCGGTCCGACCCGAGACGACCGACGACCTCACCTACCGCGGCCTCCTCCGTGCGCAGGAACTGCTGCTCTCGCTCGGCATCACCGGATGGCAGGACGCTCTCGTCGCCGGCACGATGTCGGGCACGCCGGACCCCACGTCCGCCTACCTGCGTGCGGTCGACGAGGGCCGCCTGCTGGTGCACGTCGTCGGCGCCCAGTGGTGGGAGCGCTCCGCCGGGCTCGAGCAGGTCGAGGTGATGCTGGGCCGTCGTGCGGCGATCGCCGCCGTCGCGCCTGCATCGCGCCTCGACCTCGGCACCGTGAAGATCATGGTCGACGGCGTCGCCGAGAACCAGACCGCTGCGATGCTCGCGCCCTACCGCGACGCCCACGGGCACGCCACCGGCAACAGCGGCCTGTCGTTCGTCGACCCCGAGGCGCTCCGCGAGGCCGTCACGGCGCTCGACGCCGAGGGCATGCAGGTGCATTTCCACGCGCTCGGCGACCGTGCCGTGCGCGAGGCGCTCGACGCCGTCGAGTCGGCGCGCGCCGCGAACGGACGAACCGACGGGCGCCACCACCTCGCCCACCTGCAGGTCGTCGCCGAGGCCGAGACTCCGCGCTTCGCGGAGCTCGACGCCGTCGCGAACCTGCAGGCGCTCTGGGCCGCGCACGAGGAGCAGCTCGACGAGCTCACGCTGCCGTTCCTCGAAGCGGGCGCGGAGGCGCGCCAGTACCCGTTCGGCGACCTCGTGCGCGACGGCGCCAGGCTCGCCGCCGGCAGCGACTGGCCGGTCTCGTCGGCCGACCCGCTCGCCGCGATCCACATCGCGGTGACGCGGGTGGCGCCGGGTGCCGGGGCCGACGTCCCGCCGCTCGGGGGAGCGCACCAGCGCCTCGACCTCGCCACGGCACTGGCCGCCTACACGTCGGGGAGCGCCTACGTGAACCACCGCGACCACGACACCGGTCATGTGCGCGAGGGATACCTGGCCAACCTCGTCGTGATCGAGCCCGACCCGTTCACGCTCGCCGACGCCGAGCTGCACCGCGCCGCGGTGTCCTCGACCTGGATCGAGGGCGATCGCGTCTACCTGCGCGACGCCGCCGTCGAACCGGGTGACCGATCCGCATCATCCGCACCGCCCGTTCCACCAGCACCCTCCGACCAGGCCGAACCGGCCGCCGCCCCCGCAACCTGAGGAGTACAGACATGCCCATCTTCCGATCCCGTCGCGGTCGCAGCCGCGGCGCGCTGCTCGTCGCGGGCCTCGCGGCCGGCGCGCTCGTGCTCACCGCCTGCACGGCCGAGCCCGCGACGAAGAGCGTCGCACCCGACTTCGAGCTCACGACGCAGACGACCGCACCGTCGGGCGACATCGACTCGTTCACGTGGGCGAGCTACGCAGAGCCGTACTCGCTCGACTACGCGTACGCGTTCGACTACGCCGACAATCAGGTGCTCGCGAACGTGTGCGAGTCGCTGCTGCGGCTGAACCCCGACTACTCGCTCTCCCCGGGGCTCGCCGAGTCGTTCTCGCAGCCGACGCCGACGACGTGGGTCTACGAGATCCGCGACGGAGTGACCTTCCATGACGGCACCCCGCTCACGGCAGCCGACGTCGTCGCGTCGATGCAGCGCCACCTCGACCCCGCCGTCGGCTCGTTCTGGTACTCGGTGTACCAGAATGTGGTCTCGATCGAGCAGACCGGCGACCGCGAGGTGACCGTGACCACGGCCATCCCCGACAGCCAGTTCAACCAGGGCATGGGCGGATCGGCCGGCGTGGTCGAGTCGGCGGCGACGCTCGCGGCCGCGGGTGCCGACTACGGCAACTCGACGGGCCTCGTCAACTGCACGGGTCCGTTCGAGCTCACGTCGTGGGAGTCGGGCGAGTCCATCACCCTCACCCGCTACGACGACTACTGGGACGACTCGCTCCGCGCGAAGTCGGGCGAGGTGAAGTTCGTCTTCATGAACGACCCGACCGCGCGAGTGAACGCCATGAAGTCCGGTGACGTCGACGGCAGCTGGATGCTCCCGGTCGACGGCATCCCGCAGCTCCAGCAGACGGCGGGCGAGGTCTCGTTCGGCCTCACGACCGCCGTGAACGACCTCGTGGTGTCGAACCTCGACGGCCCGTTGGGCGACGTCCGCGTGCGCAAGGCGCTGCTCATGGCGCTCGACCGCCAGGGCATCCTCGAGGCCGGCGCGAAGGGCTACGGCGAGGTGTCGAATGCGCTCACGACCGAGTCGGTCTGGGGCGGCGCTTCCGACGCGACCCGCGAGGCCGCGTTCAGCGACCTCGAGGAGTACCCCCACGATGTCGAAGCGGCCAAGAAGCTCGTCGAGGAGGCCGGCGCCACCGGAGAGAAGATCGTCATCGCGACCGCGCCCATCACGAACGAGTTCGCCGTCGTCTCGCAGGCGACCGTCGCCGCAGCGCAGTCGATCGGGCTCGAGGCCGAGATCCAGACCATCACGCCCAACGCGTACACGGCGCTGTTCTCCGACCCCAGTGCACGCGAGGGGATCGACCTCTACCTCACGACGTGGTACCTCTCGAGCCCCGACCCCCTCGAGATGTACGCGATCCTCCGCACCGGCGAGTTCAGCAACTACGGGAACTGGTCGAATGCGGACTTCGACGCGCTCGCGACCGAGGCGGTCGGCACGGCCGACCCCGAGGAGCGCGCCGAGAAGGTCGTCGAGCTCCAGCACATCGCGAACGAAGAACTGCCGTGGCTGCCGCTCTACACGACCCCGATGACCGCGTACCAGGGCGAGCGCATCACGGGCGTCTCACCCTCGATCGCGTTCCTGTACTACCCGTGGGCGGCTGAAATTGGCGCTCGATAGTTCCACCGTCGCGGTCGTCGCCCGTGAGGCGACCACCGCGGGCCCCAGGGGTGGCGGCCGATTCTCGGCCGCCGCCCTGCGCGGGGTCGCCGGCAAGCTCGGCGGCCTCCTGCTGACCCTGTTCCTGGCTTCGCTGCTCGTGTTCTTCTCCCGGTTCCTCGTGCCGGGCGACCCCGTGCGATTCCTGCTCCGGGGCCGCAAGCCGAGTGCGGAGGCCATCGCGCAGGTGACCGCGCAGTACGGTCTCGACCTGCCGCCCTGGCAGCAGTACCTGAACTGGGTCGCGGGCGCACTGCACGGCGACTTCGGCCGCTCGCTGCAGTACCGGCAGGACGTCTCGACCGTGATCGGCGAGCGCCTTCCCGTCACGCTCCTGCTCGTCGTCATGGCCGGTATCCTCATCGCCGTCATCGGCCTCTCGGCGGGGATCGTCGCGGCGCTGAACAAGGGTAGGGTGCTCGACCGCGTCACGCTCATCGGCCTGACGGTGCTCAGCGCCATCCCGTCGTTCGTGGGCTCGATCCTGCTCATCTCGGTGTTCGCCGTGCAGCTCGGCTGGTTCCCCACCTTCGGATCGGGCGAGGGCCTCGGCGACATGGTCTACCACCTGGTGCTCCCGTCGATCGCCCTGGCGATCGTGTTCGTCGTGCTCGTCGGCAAGGTCACCCGGTCGTCGATGGTCGACCAGCTCGGGCGCGAGCACGTCGAGGTCGCCACGAGCCGTGGCCTCCGGCGCGGAACCGTGATTCGTCGGCACGTGTTCCGCAACGCGCTCGGCCCGATCCTCACCGTGAGCGGCGTGCTCGTGGCCGGCCTGCTCGTCGCGTCGACCATCGTAGAGGCCGCATTCGGCCTGTCGGGCATCGGCTCGCTGCTCGTGGCGTCCGTCGACCGTCTCGACTTCCCGGTCGTGCAGGCCATCGTGATGCTCGTCGTCACCGCCTTCGTCGTGGTCAACGCGATCATCGACATCCTCGAACCCGTGATCGACCCCCGATCAGCAGCCGGAGCCGCAGCACGATGATCCCCGCACCAGCCACTTCCCCCGCGCGCTCGCCGCAGATCGACCCCGGTCGACAGGGCCGCCCCGCCCGCGCGGGCCGGACTCCCACGACCGCGGTCAAGGCCCAGCGCCTGCCCCGCCGCCGCTTCGGCAGCCGCACATTCATCGCCGCGCTCGCGGTGCTCGCGATCATGACGCTCGCCGCGATCTTCGCACCGCTCATCGCCCCGTACCCGCCTGACGCGATCGACTTCACCGCCGTCAATGCCGGCCCGAGCGCCGCGCACTGGCTCGGCACCGACGGGCTCGGACGCGATCTGCTCAGCCGCCTGATCTACGGCGCGCGCACGGCCCTCCTCGGCCCGCTGCTCGTCGTGATCGGCTCCACGGTCATCGGCATGCTGCTCGGCCTGCTCGCCGGGTGGCGCGGCGGCTGGATCGACTCCGTGCTCGGCCGCGTGTTCGACGTGCTCTTCGCGTTCCCGTCGCTGCTGCTCGCGATCCTCGCGGTCGCGCTGTTCGGCAAGGGCCTCGTCGCCCCGGTGATCGCCATGAGCATCGCCTACGCGCCGTTCGTCGCGCGGCTCACGAGGGCGCTCGTGAAGGGCGAGCGCACCCGTCCGTACATCGCCGCCTACCGGGTCGCGGGCTTCGGCGGGGCGTTCATCGCACTGCGCCGGGTGCTGCCGAACGTCATGCCGATCGTGGGCGCCCAGTCGACCCTGAACTTCGGGTACGTGCTCGCCGAGCTCGCGGGCCTGTCGTTCCTCGGTCTCGGCGTACAGCCGCCGACGCCCGACTGGGGCGCGATGATCAACGAGGCACAGGCCGGCATCATCGGCGGGGCGTTCCTGCCCGCACTGGTGCCCGCGGTCGCGGTCGTCGTCGCGGTCGTCGCCGTCAACATCGTCGGGGAAGAGCTCTCCGACCGCATCGGAGGAGGGGTGCCGGCATGAGCCTGCTCACCATCGAGGATCTGACACTCGACCTGGCCGACGGCCGGCGCCTGCTGGACGGCATCTCGCTCGGCGTCGCTCCCGGGGAGACCCTCGGCCTGGTCGGCGAGTCCGGCTCGGGCAAGTCGCTCACCGCTCGTACGGTGCTGGGCCTCACGCCCTCGCAGTCGCGTCTCGGCGGGCGGGTCGAGCTCGATGGCCGCGACCTCGTCGGCGCGAGCGCGCGCGAGGTGCTCGACCTGCGACGGCACGCGGCGGCGATGATCTTCCAGGACCCGCGCGCCGGCATCAATCCGATGCGCACGATCGGCGACCACATGACCGAGACCCTCCGACTGTGCGACGGCCTGTCGGCGGGTGCCGCGGAGCAGCGCGCGCTCGAACTCCTCGAGGCCGTGCGCCTGCCGCGGCCCGAAGAGCACCTGAAGCAGTATCCGCACGAGTTCTCGGGCGGCATGCTGCAGCGCGTGATGATCGCCGGCGCGCTCACGAGCTCGCCGAAGCTGCTCGTCTGCGACGAGCCGACGACGGCACTGGATGTCACCACGCAGGCCGAGATCATCCGGGTCCTCGTCGAGCAACGCGAACGCCGCGGCATGGGCATGCTCTTCATCACGCACGATCTCAACCTCGCAGCGTCCCTCTGCGATCGTGTGGTCGTGATGAACGCCGGGCGAATCGTGGAGCAGGGGTCCGCCGTGCAGGTGTTCACCGCACCTCAGGCGGACTACACGCGGCGGCTCGTGGCGGCGACGCCGACGATCGCGCCCACCGCGGCCGAGGCATCGGAGCACGCGCTCGTCGTGGAGCCCGCGCTCGCCGTGACGCCGCAGGCGGCCCCGCCGTCGACCGACACCGAGACGACGGATGCCGCGGCGGCCCCGCTGCTCGTCGCGGACGGCCTCTCGAAGACCTACCACCGGCGGGGCAAGCCGCCCGTCGTCGCGGTCGCCGAGGCATCCTTCGCTCTGGTCGCCGGCGAGTCGCTCGCGATCGTGGGCGAGTCGGGGTCGGGCAAGTCGACGCTGGCGCGAATGATCGTCGGCCTCGAGCCGAGCGACGGCGGTGCGCTGCGCATCGCCGGCCGCGACCGCACGGCCATCCCGCGCGGCCGCGCCGCGCGGCTCGCGCACGCGCGCAGCGTGCAGATGGTCTTCCAGGACCCGTACCTGTCGCTCGACCCGCGGTTGACCGCCGGACGCGCGATCGGCGACGCCCTGCGCCTGCACACGGGATGCAGCGCCGCCGAGGCGCGCACGCGCGCGATCGACCTGCTCGAACAGGTCGGACTCGGTGCGGCCCACGCCGATGCACGACCGCGCATGCTCTCGGGCGGGCAGCGCCAGCGCGTCGCGATCGCCCGCGCCCTCGCGATCGAGCCCGACGTGCTCGTCATGGACGAGGCGACGAGCGCGCTCGACGTGTCGGTGCAGGCGCAGGTGCTCGACCTCGTCGCCCGCATCCGGCGAGAGCGTGGCCTCACGGTGCTGTTCATCAGCCACGACCTCGCGGTCGTGCGACGGGTCTGCGAGCGCACGCTCGTCATGCGGCGCGGCGAGATCGTCGAGCAGGGCGACACTGCCGAGCTGCTCGATGCCCCGAAGCATCCGTACACGCAGCTGCTCCTCGACTCGGTGCCCCGCCCCGTGGCCGAGCACGCGTAGTCGGCTCGGGCCGCCGGCGCACCGCGCGCCGGGAGCGCGGCGCCGATCGCACTCCACGCGTCATCGTGACGACGCGGGTTTGCGACCGGCGCCGCGCCGCGGCTATGGTCGACCCATGTCCACCACCCGGTTCGCCCTCATCGCACGCGTCGCGCGTGCCGAGGTCGTGCGCAACCGGCGTCGTGGCGAGCGCCGAATGTCGGCGACCCCTGCGGAGGCCTGAGGCCTGACGCGGGGCGTCGCCGGAACATCGCCCCGCTCGTTCAGACCTTAAGGTGGATTCCATGACGTACTCCGTCGCCGTCTCCGGCGCGTCCGGCTATGCCGGAGGCGAGCTCCTCCGGTTGCTCGCAGATCATCCCGAGTTCGAGGTCCGCACCGTCACGGCGCACTCGAACGCCGGCCAGTCCCTCGTGTCTGTGCAGCCGCACCTGCGCTCGTACACGCACCTGACGTTGAAGGAGACGAGCGCAGCGACGCTCGGCGGGCACGACCTCGTGTTCCTGGCGCTGCCGCACGGCACGTCTGGCGCGGTCGCCGCCGAACTCTCGCCCGACACGCTCGTCGTCGACTGCGGCGCCGACCACCGGCTCGAGTCGAGCGCCGACTGGGCCGCCTTCTACGGCGGCGAGCACCACGGCGCCTGGAGCTACGGGGTCCCCGAGCTGCCGCGCCTGTCGGGCACGCAGCGTGAACGCCTCACGGGCGCTCGCCGCATCGCAGCGCCCGGCTGCAACGCGTCGACCGTGGCCCTCTCGCTCGCCCCCGGCATCCGTGCAGGAGTCATCGAAGATCGCGACCTCGTGTCGGTGCTCGCGGTCGGGCCGTCGGGCGCGGGCAAGAGCCCCAAGGTGAACCTGCTCGCGTCCGAACTGCTCGGCTCGGCGAACCCCTACGCGGTCGGCGGCGGCCACCGGCACATCCCCGAGATCCAGCAGGCGCTGCGCTGGGCCGGCGCTGCCGATCCGACCATCTCGTTCACGCCCGTGCTGGTGCCGATGAGCCGCGGCATCCTCGCGACGTCGACGGCCCGCATCGTGCCAGGAACGGATGCCGCGGCGGTGCGTGCCGCGTGGGAGGACGCCTATGCGGGCGAGCGCTTCGTGCAGCTGCTGCCCGAGGGCTCGTTCCCGCGCACGTCCGATGTCGTGGGCGCAAACACGGCGCTCATCGGGCTCGCGATCGACGAGGCCGCGGGCCGCGTGGTCGTCGTGGCCGCGGTCGACAATCTCGTCAAGGGCACCGCGGGTGCCGCCATCCAGTCCGCGAACATCGCCCTCGGCCTCGCCGAGTACACCGGCCTTCCCATGAACGGAGTCGCCCCGTGACCGTCACCGCCCCCGCAGGCTTCGAGGCCGCGGGCATCGCCGCCGGCATCAAGCGCTCCGGCGCCCTCGACCTCGCGCTCATCGTCAACCGCGGGCCGTCCGCAGCCGCGGCCGCGGTGTTCACCTCGAACCGCGCGAAGGCGAACCCGATCCTCTGGTCGCAGCAGGTCATCCTCGACGGCGTCGTGTCGGCCATCGTGCTGAACTCGGGCGGCGCGAACTGCTTCACGGGCCCCGAGGGGTTCCAGGTCACGCACCGCACGGCCGAGGCCGCGGCCTCCGCCCTGGGCGTCGCCGCAGGAGACGTGCTCGTCTGCTCGACCGGGCTCATCGGCGACCAGCTCGACGGCGAGGTGCTCGAAGAGGGCGTGCTCTCCGCGGCGGCGCGACTGGCCGTCGACGGCGGCGACGACGCGGCGCGCGCGATCATGACGACCGACACGAAGCCCAAGACCGTCGTCATCGAGGGCGACGGATGGCGCGTCGGCGGCATCGCCAAGGGTGCGGGCATGCTCGCACCCGGGCTCGCGACCATGCTCGTCGTGCTCACGACCGACGCCGACCTGCCGAGCGCCGAGCTCGACGCGGCGCTGCGCGAGGCCACGCGGGTCACGTTCGACCGGCTCGACTCAGACGGCTGCATGTCGACGAACGACCAGGTCACGCTGCTCGCGTCGGGGACGTCGGGCGTCGTTCCGGATGCCGTGGCGTTCCGTGCCGCGGTCACCGACGCCTGCCGCTCGCTCGCCGAGCAGCTCCAGGCCGACGCCGAGGGCGCGAGCCACGACATCGCCATCGAGGTCCGCGGTGCCGTGACCGAAGACGACGCGGTCGAGGTCGGTCGCTCGGTCGCCCGCAACAACCTCTTCAAGGCGGCGATCTTCGGCAACGACCCGAACTGGGGCAGGGTGCTCGCCGCGATCGGCACCACGCAGGCGCCGTTCGACCCGTACCTCGTCGACGTGTCGATGAACGGGGTCCGCGTGTGCCACGCCGGGCGCCCCGACGCACCGCGCGATGACGTCGACCTGACGCCCCGGTCCACGCACGTGCTCATCGAGCTGCATGCGGGCGAGGCATCCGCCACGATCCTGACGAACGATCTCACGCACGACTACGTGCACGAGAACAGCGCGTACGCGAGCTGAGCATGCAGACGCGCGCAGAAACCGACACCGTCGACGCCGAGTCCTCGGCCTCCGCGAAGGCCCACGTGCTCATCGACGCACTGCCCTGGCTGAAGCGATTCCACGGCGAGACCGTGGTCGTGAAGTTCGGCGGCAACGCGATGGTCAGCCCCGAACTGCAACGGGCGTTCGCCGAGGACATGGTCTACCTCCGCTACGCCGGCATCAAGCCCGTCGTCGTGCACGGGGGCGGCCCGCAGATCTCGTCGATGCTCGAGCGGCTCGGCATCGAGAGCGAGTTCCGCGGCGGCTACCGGGTCACGACGCCCGAGGCGATGGACGTGGTCCGCATGGTGCTCTCGGGCCAGGTGAATCGCGAGCTGGTCTCGCTCGTGAACGAGCACGGGCCGCTTGCGATCGGCCTCTCCGGCGAAGACGCGGGGCTGTTCCGCGGCCGTCGCCGGGGTGTGGTCGTCGACGGCGAAGAACTCGATCTCGGCCAGGTCGGCGATGTCGTCGAGGTCGACCCGGCGGCGGTCATCGCGCAGCTCGAGGCGGGCCGCATCCCCGTGGTCTCCTCGATCGCGCCCGATGCCGACCACCCGGGGCAATCGCTCAACGTGAACGCCGATTCCGCCGCGGCGGCACTCGCGGTCGCGCTCGGCGCAGCGAAGCTCGTCGTGCTGACGGATGTCGCAGGCCTCTACCACGACTGGCCGAACCGCGACTCGCTCGTCTCCCAGATCGACTCGGCCGAGCTCGCCGAACTGCTTCCGAGCCTCGAGTCGGGCATGATCCCGAAGATGACGGCGTGCCTCGAGGCCGTCGAGGGCGGCGTCTCGAAGGCCGCGATCATCGACGGTCGCGTGCCGCACTCGATCCTCCTCGAGATCTTCACGCCCGCCGGCATCGGCACCGAGGTGGTGGCCGCATGAGCGACGACGTGCAGCAGTCGAGCGACGTGAGCGCAGACGACTGGCAGCAGCGGTTCGACCGGCGCATCATGCGTTCGATCGGCATGCCGCTCCGCAAGCTCGACCACGGCGAGGGCGCCTACGTGTGGGACGACGAGGGCACCGAGTACCTCGACTTCCTCGCCGGCATCGCGGTGAACTCCCTCGGGCACGCCCACCCCGCGTTCGTCGAGGCCGTCAGTCGTCAGGCTGCGACCCTCGCGCACGTGTCGAATTACTTCACGACCGAGCCGGCACTCGAACTCGCCGAGCGCATCACGCGACTCGCGGGGGCGGGCGACAACGGACGTGCCTGGTTCGGCAACTCGGGTGCCGAGGCCAACGAGGCCGCCTTCAAGCTCGCGCGCCTCAACAACTCCGGCGGCGCCCGCACACGGGTGCTCGCGCTCGTCGACGCGTTCCACGGCCGCACGATGGGTTCGCTCGCCCTCACGGGCAAGCCGCACATGCGCGAGGCGTTCGAACCGCTCGCCGGAGGGGTCGAGCACGTCCCGGCGACGATCGAGGCGCTCGAGGCTTCGATCGACGATGCCGTCGCCGCGCTGATCGTCGAGCCCATCCAGGGCGAGGCCGGGGTCGTCGAACTGCCCGAGGGCTACCTCGAGGCGGCGCGCGAGCTCACCCGCCGGCACGGCGCGCTGCTCATCGTCGACGAGATCCAGACCGGGGCCGGGCGCACGGGCGCCTGGTTCGGCTTCCAACACGCGGGCATCACGCCCGACGCCATCACCGTCGCGAAGGGCATCGGCGGGGGCATCCCGATCGGCGGGCTCGTGACGTTCGGCGCGGCATCCGACCTCTACTCGAAGGGCCAGCACGGCTCGACGTTCGGCGGCAACCCGCTCGCGACCGCGGTCGCGAACGCGGTGCTCGGCGAGATCGAACGCGCCGACCTCGTCGGCAACGCCGCCCGTCGCGGTCCGCAGGTGCGCGAGCGCATCGCGGCCATCGGGTCCCCGCTCGTCGCCGCGACGCGCGGCCGCGGGCTCCTCATCGGCGTCGGGCTCACCGAACCTGTCGCGGGCAAGGTCGTCGACGCCGCCCTCGCGCACGGCCTCATCGTGAACGCCGCCAACGACGTGACCATCCGACTCGCACCGCCGCTCATCATCGGCGACGCCGAGATCGACGCCTTCGCCGAGCGATTCGCCGCGGCGCTCGCCGACGTCGAGCACGCGACATCCTGAACCGAACCGACGCGTCGGCCTCGCCGACCCACCGAACGGAAACCATCGAATGACCCGCCATTTCCTCCGCGACGACGATCTCTCTCCCGCCGAACAGGCCGAGGTGCTCGACCTGGCCCTACGGCTGAAGGCCGACCGGTTCGCCGAGCGCCCGCTCGAGGGCCCCCGCACGGTCGCCGTCTTCTTCGACAAGACCTCGACGCGCACGCGCATCTCGTTCTCGGTCGGCATCACCGACCTGGGCGGCGCGCCGCTCATCATCTCGTCGAGCGACAGTCAGCTCGGCGGCAAGGAGTCGGTCGCCGACACCGCCCGCGTGCTCGAGCGCATGGTCGCCGCGATCGTCTGGCGCACCTTCGCGCAGGCCGGCCTCGAGGAGATGGCCGAGGGCACGACGGTGCCGGTCGTCAACGCGCTCTCCGACGACTTCCACCCCTGCCAGCTGCTCGCCGACCTGCTCACCGTCAAGGAGAAGTTCGGCGAACTCGCCGGGCGCTCGCTCGCGTACGTCGGCGACGGGGCGAACAACATGGCGCACTCGTACCTGCTCGCCGGTGCGACGGCCGGCATGCACGTGCGCATCGGTTCGCCGGCCGGATACCCGCCGCGCCCCGACATCGTCGAGGACGCGCGGCGCATCGCGGCCGCCGGCGGCGGTTCCGTGCTCGTCACGACGAATCCGCACGAGGCCGTCTCCGAAGCCGATGTCGTCGTGACCGACACCTGGATCTCCATGGGCCAAGAGGACGAGAAGGTCGAGCGCATCGCCGAGTTCGCCGGATACGGCGTCGACGACGCGCTCATGGCCGAGGCATCCGAGGACGCGATCTTCCTGCACTGCCTGCCCGCCTACCGCGGCTACGAGGTCGAGGCGTCCGTCATCGACGGACCGCAGTCGGTCGTGTGGGACGAGGCCGAGAACCGCCTGCACGCGCAGAAGGCGCTGCTCGTCTGGCTCCTCGCGCAGAACTCGACCGACGCGCAGGCGAGCGCGGCCGAAGCCGGCGAGAGCGACCGGACCGAAGAGACCCAGGAGGACGCACGATGACCGCCGACACGACCGGCACCCCCGAGGCTCTGGGCCCGCACGGCACGAACGAGGGCTCGCTCTGGGGCGCGCGCTTCGCGAGCGGCCCGTCGCCAGAACTGCAGGCCCTGTCGAAGTCGACGCACTTCGACTGGCAGCTCGCGCCCTACGACATCGCCGGTTCGCGCGCCCATGCCCGGGCGCTCTCGGCGGCGGGCTACCTCGATGCGACCGAGCTCGACACGATGCTCGCGGGCCTCGACACGCTCGAGGCACGCGTCGCGAACGGCGACATCGTCGCGGCCGAGTCCGACGAAGACGTGCACGGCGCGCTCGAGGCCGCGCTCATCGGCATCGTCGGCCCCGAGCTCGGCGGCAAGCTCCGCGCGGGGCGCAGCCGCAACGACCAGATCGCCACCCTCGTCCGCCTGTACCTGAAAGACCACGTCGCGGTCATCGGGCGTCAGCTCGTGCACCTCATCGACGCGCTCTCCGCGCAGGCCGATGCCCACCGCACGGCGATCATGCCGGGCCGCACGCACCTGCAGCACGCGCAGCCGGTGCTCCTCGCGCACCACCTGCTCGCCCACGGCTGGGCGCTCTCGCGCGACCTCGAGCGACTGGTCGACTGGACCAAGCGAGCGGATGTCTCGCCCTACGGCGGCGGTGCGCTCGCCGGGTCGACCCTGGGCCTCGACGCGGCATCCGTCGCCCGCGACCTCGGTCTTGCGAGCCCGTCCGAGAACTCGATCGACGGCACCGCGAGCCGCGACGTCGTCGCCGAGTTCGCCTTCGTCTCCGCGATGATCGGCATCGACCTGTCCCGCATCGCCGAGGAGATCATCCTCTGGAACACGCGCGAGTTCGGGTTCGTCACGCTCCACGACGGCTACTCGACCGGCTCGTCGATCATGCCCCAGAAGAAGAACCCCGACATCGCCGAGCTCGCGCGCGGCAAGTCGGGTCGGCTCATCGGCAACCTCACGGGCCTGCTCGCGACCCTCAAGGCGCTGCCGCTCGCCTACAACCGCGACCTCCAAGAAGACAAGGAGCCCGTCTTCGACTCGGTCGAGACGCTCGAGGTGCTGCTGCCGGCGTTCACGGGCATGGTCGCGACGCTCACGTTCCACACCGAGCGCATGGCCGAGCTCGCACCTGCCGGATTCTCGCTGGCGACCGACGTCGCCGAGTGGCTCGTCAAGCGCCATGTGCCGTTCCGCGACGCGCACGAGATCACCGGTGCGCTGGTGCGCTATGCCGAGGAGTCCTCGCTCGAGCTCGACGAGATCGACGACGCGGCCCTCGCCGCGATCGATGCCAGACTCACGCCCGACGTCCGCGAGGTCCTCACGATCGAGGGCTCGGTCGCGAGCCGTGACGGGGTGAGCGGCACGGCGCCGGTGCGCGTCGCCGATCAGTTCGCGAAGCTCGCCGAGCGCGTGCGCCATCTCGTCGCCGGGCTTCCCGACGGCGATCGCTGAGCGGTCTGCGGCTGATGCGGCGATGAGCGAGCGGATGCCGCGGCCGGCCGCCGCCGAGGTCGGCCCGCTCTCCGGCGCGGCGTCCGACGCCCTGAGCGTGCCCGACCGCGCGTTCTTCGCGCGCGACTCGGTCGAGCTCGCCCCGTTGCTGCTCGGCGCCGTGCTCGCCTACGAGTCCGACGAGGGCCGCGTCGCGGTGCGGCTGTCCGAGGTCGAGGCGTATCGCGGCGTCGGTGAGGACCCGGGCTCGCATGCCCATCGCGGAATGACCGCACGCACGACGGTGATGTTCGGCGCACCCGCGCATCTCTACGCGTACTTCACGTACGGCATGCACACCTGCCTGAACGTGGTCGCGGGCGTCGAGGAGCAGGCGTCGGCGGTGCTGCTGCGCGGCGGCACGGTGGTCGAGGGGCTCGAGCTCGCACGTCGACGGCGCGGCGCGGCATCCGACCGGGATCTCGCACGCGGGCCCGCTCGGCTCGCAGTCGCGCTCGGCGTGCCGCTCGCGGCGACGGGCGCCGACCTGCTCGCACCGCCGTTCGAGATCGAGGTCCGGGATCGACCGCAGGCGTACGAGGCCGGACCTCGCACGGGCGTCAGCGGTGCAGGCGGGGGAGCGGCGTACCCGTGGCGCTTCTGGCTGCCTGGCGATCCGGGCGTCTCGCCGTATCGTCGGCACGCGAAGTCGCACGACTGAAGGCGCAGCCCGGTCCGCGAGCGGCTAGTGCACCGCGATCTGCACGACCAGCGCCGCGGCGCAGGCCCAGATGAGGCTCGCGAGGGTGCCGATGATGAATCGCTCGCGGGCCTCGGGCGCCTCGAGCTCGGTGAATCGGCCGACGCCCTTGACCGCGACGACGATCGCGAGGCCCTCGGGGAACCCGGCGATGATCGAGCCCGCTGCCGCGATGCGCTCGAGGAAGCCGATCACGAGGCCACCGCGCAGCACCTCGCGCTTGGGCGCTGCCACGAGGCCCTGTCGCTCCTCGGCGGTCGTGGCCTTCTCGCTGACGATGATGCCGCCGTGCAGGCCGGGCGAGACGCTCGTGCCCATGGCAAGGTTGAGGGCCGTCGCGGCGGCGGGGCTTCCGCCGAAGACCGCGGCCGTGAAGGCGAGCGCGGTCGCGAGCGGCGCGAAGCCGCCGGGCGCGGGCTCGGTCAGGGCCGAGGCACAGAGGATGGCGATGAGGAGCGCGCCTGCGGCGACCCACACGAAGACGGCTCGGAACCGCAGATGCGCGAGGATCGAGAACCCGGCAGCGCCGGCGAGCGCGAGGAACAGGATCGTCGAGGCGATGGCGTTCGTGACGGCGGTGGGATCGAACACGGGGTTCCTTCGGCGTAGGGGTCCACGGAGCGGTTGCGAACAGCGTAGCGAGAGTGGCCGACACACGGGCCGTGGCGGTTCAGCGTGTGATGTCGGAGCCGACGACGGCGTCGAGCTCGGCGAGCAGTCGTTCGAGGGGGGCGAGCGCTTCGGACTCCGCACGCCACATGGCCGCCTTCAGGCGAGCGCTCACGGCAGCCGGACTGATGCCGAGCTCACGCGCGACGTCCTTCTGCAGGCGTCCGGTCCGCGCGAGGTCGACGACCTCCCAGCCGGGTTCGCTGCGGCGTTCCCGAAGCAGCACGAGCAGCCGCACGAGCGCTTCGACACCGGCCGCGTCGATCGTGCCGGCGGTGTCCGTGGCCCGCTCGGCGTCGGGCCCGATCGGCGTCGACGTAGGGAGAGCGGATGCCGCGCGCAGCGCGAACCGTCCGTCGGCGCGCTTCGCCGCCTGCACGGCCTCGCGCGCGGCGATGAACGCGGTGCCCGTTGCCTTGCGCGCGGCGTCGGGCAGGGGAGTCCGCACGTCGCCGAGGCCGAGGCCGACGCTCCATCGGCCGTCGCGCGTCGCGTCGAGCACGATCGAGAGCGCGGCCCGGGCCGATGCGGTGACCAGCTGGATCTCGTCGCCCGCGGTCTGGTCTGCCGGAAGCAGGAGCGCCCCGCCGTGGGAGCGCTCGAGCGAGGCGATGAGGTCGCCCGCCCGGTCGTCGTCTCGCCGGCTCGCCACCTGGTCTGCCGTGATCACGAACATCGTGCCTCCCTCGATCAAGGTCTCAAGGTTGTTCTCTCGTGCATAAGTCTACAGACTTGATTGAGCATGATCAATGTTCGTAAGTGTATCGATGCGATCGGTCCCCGCGTTGCAGGAGCGCCTTCCGCACCGACCTCCGCTGATAGCCTTGCGGAGTGTCAGACCCCGTGATCCTCGCATCCCAGCACAACGACGCCGCATTCGACGACGTCTGGGAGGAGCTCCGCTGGCGCGGCCTCGTGCACGTCTCCACCGACGAAGCCGCCCTGAAAGCACTCCTCGCCGGCGATCCGATCACGTATTACTGCGGTTTCGACCCCACCGCTCCGAGCCTGCACCTCGGCAACCTCGTGCAGTTGCTCACCATGCGCCGACTGCAGCTCGCAGGGCACAAGCCCCTCGGGCTGGTGGGCGGATCGACCGGCCTCATCGGCGATCCGCGCCCCACCGCCGAGCGCACGCTCAACACGAAGGAGACCGTGGTCGAGTGGGTCGGCCGCCTGCAGGCGCAGGTGAGCCGCTTCCTCTCGGCCGAGGGCGAGAACGCCGTGCGCCTGGTGAACAACCTCGACTGGACCGCAGATCTCAGCGCCATCGACTTCCTGCGCGAGATCGGCAAGCACTACCGCGTCGGCACGATGCTGAAGAAAGACGCGGTCGCGTCGCGCCTGAACTCTGACGCCGGCATCAGCTACACCGAGTTCAGCTACCAGATCCTGCAGGGCTTCGACTACCTCGAGCTCCACCGCCAGTACGGCTGCGTGCTGCAGACCGGCGGCAGCGACCAGTGGGGCAACCTCACGAGCGGCACCGACCTGATCCACCGGGTCGAGGGTCGGAGCGCCCACGCGATCGGCACGCCGCTCATCACCAACTCCGACGGCACGAAGTTCGGCAAGAGCGAGGGCAACGCCATCTGGCTCGACGCCGAGATGTGCAGCCCGTACCGCTTCTACCAGTTCTGGCTCAACACCGACGACGCCGACGTCATCGGCCGGCTGAAGGTGTTCACCTTCCTCGGTCGAGAGCGCATCGAACAGCTCGAGGCGCTCGTCGAGAGCGAGCCGTTCCGGCGCGAGGCGCAGCGCACGCTCGCGAACGAGGTCACCACCCTGGTGCACGGGGCGGATGCCACGGCAGCCGTCATCGCGGCATCCGAGGCGCTCTTCGGACAGGGCGACCTGTCGGCACTCGATGACGCGACGCTCGAATCCGCGCTCCGCGAGCTGCCGAACACCACGACCGCGCCTGACGTACAGGTAGCGCAACTGCTCTTCGACACCGGGCTGGTCAAGTCGGTGAGCGAGGGTCGCCGCGCGATCGCCCAGGGCGGTGTCTCGCTCGACAACGTTCGCATCGACGATGAGGCCGCGACCATCGAAGGGCGTGTTCCCCGAGGTGGCATGGCGGTGCTCCGCCGCGGCAAGCGCACGCTCGCCGGCGTCTTCGTCGAATAGCCGAGGGTCTCCGCACTCGGAGTCCGCAATCGGCATCGGCCCCGCTCTCCCGCCTCGGCGGTGGAGCGGGGCCGTTTCGCGTTGAGGCAGATCTCGTGTTGATCAGGGAATTCGATCCAATCGTGGCGTGCGACACGCCCGGGATGCATCGAGGATTTGTCTGTGCGCCGAACCCGAGGGTAAGTTTCTATCTGTCGCCACGTCGGCTGAGTCGGACTGAGAGGTTCGGGTCGGCGGTCGGGTTGATGCTCTAGCCAAATAACCTCGTAGGCGCGATTGCGACTCGGTGATTTCAAGTCTAGAGTGTGATTCCCTCCACCTTTCGCGATCAGGTCTCGATCTGGTTCGTGAATCCACAGGTTGTTCGGATCTGCATCCGCAGGTTCGCCCAGCTTCGTGTGGTGGTATGGTTGGCAGGTTGCCCTGAATTGCAGGTCCACGGGTTGTGGGTGTCTGGTTTTGTGGCGTCTGGTTCTTGAGAACTCAACAGCGT